>NZ_JAIUHI010000012.1:0-217473 GCF_020165035.1 Mesorhizobium sp. CA6
CCGATGGTAGCCATTTTCAGTCTCCGTTCTCGTTTCCGAGCCCGCACCATGCGGCCTCGATGGCGATCGTGAGGCCGAAGGCGACCGCTGCCGCATCGCTTGCGACCGCAGCAAAGCGCAGGATGGCGCAGGCGCGCGTTTCTTGGTTGCGCGAGGAATGGGCTTCGCCCAGGGGAAGAAACGCGCAACGCGCCATTGCGGCATAGGCGGCCGAGACTTCAGCCGTCCTTCGGCCAGATCAGCCCGTTCCAGAGGTCGTTTGGTGCCCGCCGTGAAATGGAAGACGGCGACGATGGGATCATTTGCGATCAAAGATGGTGTGGACCGTCTCGCCGGTGCTGATGTTGCCGCGGCCTGGCATGTGCATCAGAGCCTGGATCCAGCTGGCGATCGCGGATGGGATCTAGCGTGCATGACTGGGTCGTGCCGTTGCTGGCTGCTGTCGAAGCAGGTCCAGACATGCGCTCCAAATGCCGGCGCTTGCTATGAGCGGCTTGGATTGCAGACGTCTCGTTGCGGCCGATAACGGAACGTCCTCTTCGGACAATTAGGCTAGGTCTCTGGCATCGACCCGTTGCTCCGACGGCTGGTCGAAGCATCGCAGTAGCTCGTTGCGCGGGATGGTCCAAGGCACAGAGACAGCGGGAAATTGAAGCAGGCACACTGTCAAATTTTCTCGCCCATGGAACTTCCCGACCCACTGCTGGTTCGCTTGCGTAGGGACGACTGAGGTCCATTCCGACCTGTGCATTCTGCAGGCAGAGCGCCTCACCAACAGGAGACGGCCATGAAACATCAGACACTTGAAGAACTGCATGAGGTCGCGGAAGTCGAAATATCCTTTCCGCCTATGACGGGGCGTCAGCGTTTGGAACATTGGGCCATGCTGCTCGAGCGAAATCCCGAGCGGTGCCTCGCCGCCTTCCCCGGGACGGAATACATGACCCTGGACGTACGTGACAAGGCGCGGTCCCTGGACTCCGCGCTCAGCGTCGCTTTCGCTGATCCAATATTGCGCGCGCAAGGATTGAAGAATGATACCTATGGCGAAGCGAAACGCTTCTTCGAGCTTACGGATTGGCAGTTGCACGCTATTGTCTGCCATTGCCATGTCGGCGGGACCATGAAAGCCGGATGGGCTGCCATTCAAGTTCGGTCTGCCATCGGCATCGAAGGAAAGCTTTTCAGCAGATTGCGTGAAGCGATTGCCCATTGGCCGGTATTTCGAATTTTGACCCATGCCAGGGAGTAACGTCGCCTCGGGAAGCTGAAAGGCAGCGAGCGAAAAGTCCAAGCAGATGCATCCTGGGCCGAAAATCGCTAATTATGAGAATACGGGCGAGCGTCGCCCGTATTCTTTTTGCCTCGTCCGGGTGGCCGCCATCACTCTCCTCAAAGGTAATCTTTCCAGATCCGCAGCATAGCGGTGATACTATGTACCTCGTCCAAATGCTGTTGCCCCGTTCCGACAACCAAGGGCAACCCTTTCCCGGAAGGGATTTCGACCGTCTGAAAGAAGAACTCGCGGCTCGCTTCGAGGGAGTGACCGCCTATCTCCAGGCGCCTGCGGATAGTCTTTGGAAGGACGGCGGAGAAACAGACCGGGATGACATCGTCGTCTTCGAGATAATGACGCCAAAGGTGGACATTTCAGATTTGCAGCTCCGACGAAGCGATTTGGAGCGCCGCTTCCGTCAGGATAAAATTGTTGTCCGCTACTCGCAGATAACGCTTCTTTGAAGCTGCTGGATACTTTCCCGTCCAGGTGATTGAGCCATGAGTGTCCACAGTGAGGTCGTTTTACGCACTGGCACTTTCATATCGCGCCAAATTTTGATTCAGCTTCAGAATGAGCCGATATGGCCTGACCGATTTCTATGGCGCGCGATCGAGCCGATGTTGCCCAAGAGCGCGAGGGGTGCCGCGCGGTTACGACCGCCGGATGCTCAAAGGCGACTTCTGGGTGCTGCGATCCCGGTGCGCCATGGCGCGATCTTCCAGAGGGATGAGGCCCAAGCACCACCTGCTGCAACCGCTTTGTGCGATGTCTGGCGTCACGCAATAGGCGATCACCGCTATTTCCCGGTTCACATCATCGGCACTGGGGCTGCCGCCATGCCGCCAAGGGGCATTCAAGCGGTATGTCGCGACCTAGTCGAAGATGATCCGAGAGGTTCCCCTTTTGGCGATCAACGCTCTCCGAGCTTCCTGAACCCGTTCAGCCTGTTGTTTGGTATAGGGGCCCATCGGCCGAGTCTTTTCATTGCCGCGACGGACCTGGCAATACCAGCGACCGGCGTCCGAAAAGATTTCAACCGAGGTCGGCATCTCATGGGACTCTTGCCCTGCAACCTCCTTGGCGAAATTGACGATCTTTGAACAACGCCGAATGGTGCGCAAATCTCTGGTGACGTGAAATTCCTGTTGCAACTCGGACACAGATCAACTCCTTCCGTCACGAAGACATACCTGCTTCAGGGGCGCCCGTTGCGCTCTCGCCGGTGCTCGAGAGCGCGCCAACTCCGCCCGGCCTTCAGACCTGGACTTGCGCAGCTCTTGTTGGCAGTTTCCCGCCATCAATGGGATCATGCAAACGAATTTCATCGAAGTTGCGTGCAATTTTTATGTGATCAGCAGTTCCACTGCGGGCGGTCACAGGATTCCTTACCCGTCTCATGGTAATCGCGACAAACACCTAAAGGAGCGGGTGGTCGGCATTTGCTAAGCGCGGCCGGCGGTCCCGAAGGACAGGATGGACGCGAATAAGGATGCCCTCTCCCGGCAAGAATGAATTTTAAGGCAGTTCGAGAGCAAACGCCGGCGGCCGTTGCCGAAGCCACAGGCGTTTGCCCGCGAACTGTTCGAAATGGCTCGAGCATTATCGGCGGAGAGCCGGCCTCTGCCAGCGACTTGTCAGCTGTCTTCCGCGCCGGTTGGACTCAACAAGAGAGCCAGCCCTTGGTGAAACCAGCCCGGCGTAGTCCGCGCACTACATGTGGGCAGTTGCGCATCAGCTGCCAGAGAAAGTCGGATCGGTAGTTCTCGATCATCAGCACGATAGGCCCCTGGTTCAGTCCGAGATGATCGGACGCAACCCAACCGGCGATATGACCGCTGTCTGATTTGAGCGTTGGGTTGAAGCTCGCTTTGAAACCGTAGGAATTGTCCAGATTGAGATCGATCTCATCGAAGTGGCGCAAGGCCGGCAGGACGACCTCCGGAGCGAACGGCAGCGACGCCGCCGTCGCCCAAGGCGACAGCGTGCCGTCGTCGGGTCCGAACGGCACGCCGCGAGCCCTGTAGCCATAGAACCGCCGCTCGACGCCGTCGATCCGGCACGTCTGCCAGCCCGGGCCGTCGCTGGCGCTCACGCCCCAACTCGTCTCGTCATATCCGACGAACTCGAGTGGATTGCGGATGGCATATTCTCGCTGGACATACGTGGCACGGCGGCTGTTCTCGAAGTAGTCGCAATCGTGTTCACGCATGAAGGAGTCCCGGATGCCACGGAAATCAAGCCAGACATGTGCAAGCTGGTGAATGAAGAGCGGCCCGGCGTAGACGAATTCCTGGCCGTAGATCTTCTTCCACCGATAAGATTGGAGCCATGCCGCGTAGCTTTCGGGCGGCAGAGCGTGGGTGGGCGAACCGAGTCCGAGCACATACAGGATCAGGGCTTCGTCATAGCCTTCCCAGCGGTAGCCAATGAATCCGTTTTCCGGCGTCCAGCCATGGCTGACGGTGGCGCCGCCGTTGCGCGCCCAATCCCAGTCCATGCGCTCGTAAAGCGCCTCGGCAAGCGTGCGGATCTCGTTCTCCTCCTCGCTGTCCTCCTGGAAAAAGGCGCCGGCCGTCAGAACGCCTGCGATCAGGAGCGCACTGTCTATCGTGGACAGTTCGCATTGCCAGACGCGCCGGCCCGTCTCCATGTCCAGGAAATGGTAGTAAAATCCCTTGTAGCCGGTTGCGTCCGGTTGGGCGCTTTGGGCGCTGTTGCGCAAGAAACGCAAAGTGGCGAGAGTTCGTGCGCAAGCGCGCTCGCGCCTCATGAAGCCTCGGGCCACGCCGACCGGATAGGACGAGAGAGCCAGTCCGACAGCCGCGATGCTGGCGGGCGAACCCTTTCCGGTCCGATCGGCTATGAGACCGTTGG
Source organism: Mesorhizobium sp. CA6 (assembly GCF_020165035.1). Taxonomy (NCBI): domain Bacteria; kingdom Pseudomonadati; phylum Pseudomonadota; class Alphaproteobacteria; order Hyphomicrobiales; family Phyllobacteriaceae; genus Mesorhizobium; species Mesorhizobium sp. CA6. Next base: position 4,154 of record NZ_JAIUHI010000012.1, read on the forward strand.
CCTCGTTGGCCTCGTAAAGAAAGTAGTTGAACGTCCTGGTCTGAAGAGCGGCCAGAAACTCGTCGCCGGGCGCGGACTGTTTGGGCTTGTTCTGCATTTAAGGCCACTCCACGAAAACCTCAGCGTCGCGCGTTCGGCACGCCGACCCGACAATGGGACGGAGAACGATGTCAGGGCGAGCGGACTTCACCGATCGCGCCTGCCTCATTGGCGATGTCCGTCCCAGACCCCTGCTCCGCTCCGCATCCTCTGCGGCGGCCCAGCGCGGCGACGCTTGCGAAACGAGCAGAAAGGCGTGACCGTCCGGATCGCGCACGAGGCGCTCGCCATCATTGCGGGGCTGAACCGGGGCACGCTCGAAGACCAGTCGGGTGCAGGCGATGTCGTTGTTTCGCGGCGCGGGAATGACGTACTCGTCGCGGCCACGCGTGTTTCGGTAACACAGCAGTTCGAGATGCGGCGTAGCGTAGGACGGGGCCAGCGCGGTGACGTCAACCTCGGCGCCGTCGACATCGTCCAGCATCTCCTGGGCGACGCCGTGGTTGAAGGAATGCGCCGACGGGGCGAGGCCAAGGCCTTGGTAGAACGCAACGCTCCGGTCTTTATCGGAGACGCTGATCGCCGAATGGTCGATGCCAAGACAGGGCTCGCCGGACGGCGGCTTAGACCAGCGGGGATCGCCACCTTTGGGGAACGCGAGCAGTTCGAGGGGATGCCCCTCCGGGTCGCGGAACTTGAACGCGGTGACGCCACCGGACGAGGCCGGCAGATGCTGCGGCCCGCCCATAGAGATGGGCTTCCAGCCCGCCACGCTGGAAAGCCGCTCGAAAGCTCCTTCCATGTCCAAGGTTACGATCGCGAAATGCTGGAAGAAAAGATCGGTTGAGGATGCCTGTCGCGGATAGGGGCTGCCCGATACGTCAAACTGCAGGAGCTCCAGAGTTTCCCGTCCCAACCGGAGGGTGATGCGATCGGCGCCACCGGAGACGCCCATCAGGCGCTCGAACGCTTCGCCAGCCAGCCGGTCCACCGCGGTCCGGCGGCAACCGAAAGCGGCCTCGTAGAATCGGGCTGCGCTTTCGGCGTCGGCCGTGGTGAGGCTGAAGCGGATGAGCCTTTCGACGCGCAAAGTTGCGGCATTCATGGCCATGCCGCCCCCCGGCGATTGAGGAAGACTGCATAGAGCGTGTGCGAGCCGCCGATGAACAGTCGGTTGCGAGCGAAGCCGCCGAACGTCAGGTTGGACACGCGATGCGGCACGAGGATCTTGCCGAGCAGTTCGCCGTCAGGCGCAACGCAGTGCACGCCGTCCGCCGCGCTCGACCAGATGTTGCCGTCCTCGTCCACGCACAGCCCATCGGCATAGCCGGGCTCGATCTTATGAAAGACTTCGCCTCCAAATAGCCTGTCGCCCGCTGCAACGTCGAAGACTCTGATATATTGCCGGGGGGTGTCGGTGGTCTGGTCGCCGGTTTCCGATACGTAGAGACGGGTTTCGTCCGGCGAAAACGCCAGGCCGTTCGGCCCGTCGAAGTCGTCTGCGGCGATCGCAATGTGCCCGCTTTGCGGGTCGAACCGATAAAGTGCGGGTGGCTGCTCGGAAAGCTGTCGGCCGCCTTCATAGTCGTTCTGAATGCCATACAGAGGGTCGGTGAACCAGATCGAGCCGTTGGATTTTACGACGACGTCGTTGGGCGCGTTGAGAGGCTTGCCCTCGTGCCGGTCGACGAGCCGTGTCAGCGATCCGTCCCATTCTGTCCGGAATAGGCAGCGCTCGCGATGCGAGCAGGAAATCAACCGCCCCTGCCTGTCACGCGCTTGCCCGTTGGCGTATCCCGACGGCGAGCGATAGACGGATATGCCGGCATCCTCGATCCAGCGCATGGTTCGGTCGCGCGGAAGATCCTGGAACAACAGGCAATTCGCGTCGCCCATCCAGACCGGTCCCTCGATCCAGCGAAAGCCGCCGGCAAGTTCTTCGAGCGGAGCGTTCTCCAGGATATAGTGGGCAAACCGTCGATCGACGATCTCGAAGTCGTTCATCTGTCTACCTGAATTCGCAAGCCAGTGACTGCGTGGGGCCATCCTCCAGTTGGATCACGATCAACGCGGCCGGCTCATCGCCCACCGCGCCGGAGCGGTGGCCCCGCTTGCCGTCCGTCTGTCGGCAATTCTGATCGCCGCCGAAGGACAGCTCGCCCGGCCCCATCTCGACGCGCGCTCCGTCCATGGATTCCACGAACCAGCGTCCCGAGAGCGGGACGATCCATTGTGGCTTCGGGTTTTCGTGCCATGTACCTATCCAGCCGACGGGCAGAACCGTGAGGAGCACTGTCATGCGCCCGCTCGCGCGCCAGCCTTGCCATTGGGGCTCGGCGGGCGGCTTGATCGATTCCAGGTCGAATTCCGTCATCGCGCAATGACTCTGGTGGCTGATCCCGTCCGCATCCGTCCACAGATGCCAGTAGGGGACTGCCGGCGCGGTGCTCACTGCGGGTCCCCCTGAACTGTCCGGTAGGGGTGGGAGGACGCCAGCGGGTGGCGCAAGAAACGCTCGACCCCGGCCGCCCCGGATCCGAAGGTGAGAAGAAGAAAGCCGCCGGCAAGGGCGAGGTTCTTGAGAAAATCCCAAAAGACTTCCCTGCCCCTGCTCTTGCCTTTGAGCCTGAAGTCGGGCCGATGCCAGAACCGCTTCCACAACAGCGCCGTGACGAGGCAATAGCCAGCAAGGATCAAGGCAGCGAGCCGATCGGCAACGCCGCTCAGAACCGCGAGTGACATGAAGAGCTCGATGCAGAAGCCGCCGATGATCATCACCGTGGCGAGCCAGCGCCTAGAGATCACCTGAGATGCCTGGTCGGTCGCCAGCTTGAAGTTCAACACCTTGTCGAGCGCACTGAAAGGCAAGAACAACCCGACCAGCAAGCAGCGCGTTGCGAACGCGATCAGGACAGCGGGCATCGCAATATCCTTCGACACGGGATCCGCGCCCGCTGATCGGGCGCGATATTCTCCAACTCTCATACGTTGGAGCGCGAATTTGGTTCGGGAGCCGAGATCACATTCGCGTTCCCGCACCGCCTGGTGGCGGAAGAAGCCGGAGCTTTTGCCCCTGAACTCCGTTGTACCCGGTGCCGGTTTCGGCTGGCAGACACGTTGTTCCAGTGAGCTTCCAATGTCCGACCACAAGCCGTTGGCGCGGCAGAAAGCCATCGTCACCGGGGCTAATTCAGGTATCGGCGAGAGCGTCGCGATCGCGCTCGGCCTGGCCGGCGCCGACGTGGTGGTGAACTATGTCGAGAACGAGGACGCGGCGAACGGCGTCGTCAACCGAATCCATCAGGCCGGCTGCAAGGCGGTGGCACACCAGGCCGATGTCTCGGCGCAGGATCAGGTCGAGGACATGTTCGAGCGCGCCGTGCGCGAATTCGGGACCATCGACATCCTCGTCGCCAATGCCGGCCTGCAACGCGATTGCGCGTTCGCCGAGATGTCATTGGAAAAATGGAACAAAGTTCTTGAGGTCAATCTGACTGGTCAATTCCTCTGCGCCCAGGCCGCCACGCGGGAGTTCCTGCGACGCGGCGTCGTGCCTTCCGTTTCATGCGCGGCCGGCAAGATCATCTGCATGAGTTCGGTGCACCAGGAAATACCGTGGGCGGGGCATGCGAACTACGCTACCTCGAAAGGCGGCATCAAGCTGCTGATGGAAAGCATTGCCCAAGAGCTTGCTCCCAAGCGCATCCGGGTCAATGGCATCGCGCCCGGCGCGATACGCACGCCTATCAACACCGCCGCCTGGAGCACGCCGGAAGCGCTGAAAAGTCTGCTGACGCTAATCCCTTATGGTCGCATCGGCCTGCCAGAAGACATCGCGCGGGCGGCGGTGTGGCTGGCGTCCGACGAATCCGACTATGTTGTCGGCACGACACTATTCGTCGACGGCGGCATGACGCTCTTTCCCGGCTTCTCGACCAATGGTTGAGGGCGATGGACGGGCAATATGATGTGATCGTCATCGGCAGCGGTCCTGGCGGCGCATCGCTCGCGCATCGTCTCGCACCCACCGGAAAGCGCATTCTGCTGATCGAGCGCGGCGGATACTTGCCGCGGTCGCGGGCCAATTGGGACGCGCAGACGGTGTTTGTGGACGGCGCTTACCAGGCGAAGGAAACATGGTACGGCAGCAACGGCAACAGCTTCCATCCGGGGCTGCACTACTACGTCGGCGGCAATTCCAAGGTCTATGGCGGGGCGCTCTTTCGCATGCGCGAACGCGATTTCGGCGAACTCCGGCACAAGGCCGGTGTATCTCCTGCATGGCCGCTCGGATACAAGGTCTTCGAGCCTTACTATGCCGAAGCGGAGCTGCTGTTCCACGTCCATGGCCAGCGCAGGGAGGACCCGACCGAGCCTCCGGCGAGCGGTCCTTTTCCATACCCGCCCGTGTCGCACGAGCCGCGCATCCAGGAACTCCATGACAGCTTGGCGAAACACGGGCTACACCCGTTCCACCTGCCGCTTGGCATCCTGCTGGAGGAGAAGGGCGGCAGAGCCGCGCCGACCAGCACTTGCATCCGCTGCGATGCGTTCGATGGGTTTCCCTGCTTGCTGAACGGCAAGGCAGACGCGCAGGTTATATGCGTCGACCCGGCGCTCGCGGCTTATCCCAATCTGTCGCTGCTGACCAACGCCTATGTTTCCAGGCTCGATACGGACGCCACGGGCAGGACGGTGACTGATGTAATTGTGCGGCGCCACGGCAAGGAAGAACGCTTCCGCGGCGCCATAGTGGTGGTGGCCTGCGGCGCGCTTTCGACAGCGCTGCTTCTGCTGCGCTCGGCCAGCGACCGGCACCCGGACGGCCTCGCCAATGCTTCGGGCCTTGTCGGTCGAAACTACATGCGTCACGATCAATCCGTGCTGATGGCGTTGATGCTCGAACCGAACGATACGGTCTTCCAGAAGACGCTCGCCGTCTCCGACTTCTACTTCGGATCGGACGATTGGGACTTTCCGCTCGGTTTGATCCAGATGTGCGCCACCTCGCATGGCGCGCAGATCAGGGGCGAGGCATTGCCCCGCTGGCTGGAATGGCTGCCGAAGGCGCCCTTCGAGGCGATGGCCCGCCGCTCAATGGATTTCTGGCTCTCGAGCGAGGACCTCCCGCGGCCGGAAAACCGAATCCGTTACGACGGAGATCGTGTCGTCCTGGAGATGGTCGAGAGCGATCTTGAAGCCCATCGCCGGCTGCGGAAAAAGCTGAAGCAGATATTGAGCAGGGCCGGCTTCCGACCCGTGCTGCTGGAGCGTAGGTTCTACTTCGGCCTGGACATTCCGATTGGCGGCACCGCGCATCAGGCCGGGACGGCCCGCTTCGGGATCGATCCCGCGACATCGGTGCTCGACCTCGATTGCCGGGCCCACGAACTGGATAATCTCTATGTCGCCGATGCGAGCTTCTTTCCCTCCATTGCGGCGGTCAATCCCACGCTGACCATCATCGCCAACGCCTTGCGCGTGGCGGACAGGCTCAAGGAGCGGCTTACATGACCGCGACGTTTTCGTGCGACCTCAACGGACCGGCGGCGGAACTGTCGCATTTCTGGGAACATACGATCGGCAGCGGCCACGCAACGCTTGGCCTGCGCGCCGACTGGCAGGCTCAGCTGAAGCAGGTGCACGACGAGCTCGGCATGCGTCATGTCCGCTTCCACGGCATATTGTGCGACGACGTGGGCACTCTAATCGGCGAGGGCGACACGTTGTTCTACTCTTTCTTCAACGCCGACCTGATCGTCGACTTCCTGCGCTCGAATGGCATGAGGCCCTTCGTCGAGCTGAGCTTCATGCCAGGCGTCCTGGCGTCGGGCGACAAAACCGTCTTCCACTACCGCGCCAACGTCACACCGCCGAAGGATTATGCGCAATGGGCGGTGCTGATCCGCAAGCTGGTGGGCCACTGGGTGGACCGCTACGGGCTGGACGAGGTGCGCCAATGGTTCTTTGAAGTCTGGAACGAGCCGAACCTGACGGCCTTCGGCACCGGTAAGCAGAGTGACTATTTCGAGCTCTACCGCTACACTGCCGAGGCCATCAAAGGCATCGACCCCGCGTTGAAGGTCGGCGGCCCGGCGACCGCCGATAACGCATGGATTGAGGATTTCCTGAATTTCTGCCGAGCCGCCCACCTGCCCGCCGATTTCGTCAGCACGCACCATTACCCGACCGACGATTTCGGCCAGCCGGGGGACGACACAGAAGCGCAGCTCGCCGCGAGCAGGCGCAGCGCCTTGCGCGAAGAAGCTCGCCTCGTGCGCAAGCAGGCGGGCAATGTTCCGGTGTACTACACTGAATGGTCCACCTCCTCCAATCCGCGCGATTCCATGCATGACGACCCATACGCGGCCGCGTTTATCGTCAAGACCGTGCTGGAAGCCAACGGATTGGTGCGAGGGTACAGCTACTGGACCTTCTCTGACATTTTCGAGGAGAACTATTTTCCGTCGGTCCCTTTCCAGGGCGGGTTCGGGCTTCTGAACATCCATGGCATCGCCAAGCCCGCCTACCGCGCCTTCCAATTGCTCCATGGACTCGGCACCGAGATGGTCCAGGTCGATGGAGCGCACGAGACCGTGGACGCATGGTTCGTGCGAGGCGATAACGGCGGCTCCACTCTAATGCTTACGAACTTCGCCCTGCCGCGTCATCCGATCGTCACCGAGCAGGTATGCTTCACCCTGACGAGCGCACCACCTGCCACGTCCGCCTCTGTTCAGCGGATCGACACCGAGCACGCCAACGCCAAGCGCCGCTGGGAAGAGATGGGCAAGCCAGAGTATCTGAGCGCCGCGGCGGTTGATGAACTCAAAGAGGTGTCGGAGCTACGAAGCGAGCCGTTTGTGACCAGCCAGGAGGGCGACACCTTGCGCGTGAACATTTCGCTGCCGCCACAATCGGTCAGCGCAATTCATTTCTTGCATGGCTAAGAATACCGGCTCATCTCAATTCAAAAATTTGGCACGTTCCGTTAGAAGCTCGCGGATCGGAACCATGCATCGAGGGCTCAGCGCGATGGCCAAAATGCATGCCACCGACCGCGATCGACGGACTTCACCGGGTCGAGACATCACGGATGGTCTGCGCGAGCAAACGGACGCTGGAAGCAATCGCGCTGTCGGGAATTCGGCCGTAGCCGATGAACAAGCGCCGTGGCCCGGCCGCGGTTTGGGAATATCGCCCAAACGCTTCGGTCGCCACGCCCCGTCGTCGCAGAAGCGCGACGATGTCGGCCTCACCGGCTCGATCAATGGTTGCGGGCAGTCGCACCGTTACGTGGAGACCCGCTGCCGCGCCCTCGACCTCGACATCCGGGAGTTCGTCCCTCAAGCAGCTCAGCAGATTGTTACGACGATCACGGTAGATGCGGCGCATCTTTCTCAAATGCCGATCATAGGTGCCCGACTGCAGAAGGTGCGCAAGCGCATCCTGATCTATGCGCGGAGGTCCTTCACTCCATCGCCGAAGTTCTCCATTCATCGGCGCGATCAATTGCGGCGGAACCACAAGCCAGCCAAGGCGCAGCGCTGGCGCCAGCGTCTTGCTTACGGTTCCCGCGTAGATGACGCGGTCGGCAGCAAGGCCCTGTAGCGCCCCGACCGGCGCCTGATCGTAGCGGAACTCCGCATCATAATCGTCTTCAAGAATGTAGCGGTCCGTTTCATGAAGCCATTTGACCAAGCGCTGTCGCCGAACCGCGCTGAGCACGCCGCCAACCGGAAACTGGTGCGACGGGGTAACGAGCGCTCCATCGGCGCCGGTCGCGATCAGCTGGTCGACGTCGATCCCATCCTCGTCCACCGGCACGGGGACTCGGAGGAGCCCGGCTTTGTCGACCGCGACCCAATCGCTGTAGCCCGGATCCTCGACCGCAATCCTGCGCGCTCCGATGGCATGCAGAACAGCACAGGCCAGGGCGCGCGCTTCGGCAAAGCCGCTGGTGATGAAGATCCGTGAGGGGTCGGCGATGAGGCCGCGCACGCGGCCGAGATAATCGGCGAGCCCAGCCCGCAGCACGGAACTCCCGCGAATTTCGCCATAGCCGAGATCGCTCGCCGGAAGGGTCTGGAGCACCTGCCTGACGGCGCTCACCCAGGCCTTGCGCGGGAAATGCCCTACGTCCGGCATGGCCGGCCGCAGATCGTAGCGGATCACTTCATCCGCGGACCGCTGCTCTGCCGGGGCGGCGACGTTCGCCAAGCCGGCGGCGACCATCGGCCGTGCGCCCTGACGCATGGTCAGGAATCCCTCGGCGGCGAGTTGTGCATAGGCGTCGACCACAAGCGGGCGCGAGACACATAGTTGAGCGGCGAGCGCGCGAGTCGAGGGAAGAAGGACGCCGGGGCGCAAGGCCCCGGTTCGAATTCGGGTCAGCAGGCCGCGGCGGAGCTGACTGCCGAGGCTCTCATCGATGGAGCGGTCAACGCTGAGAGCGATATCCGCGTTCAAACTGGTCAACTAAATTCCTCAACAACTGGCAATGTTGTTAAGACCAGTAGCACGGTAAGCAGGCCTCGTCATCTGTGAGGACAAGACCATGGCGACAACCGCAATTACCGCACCACGGGCGCGAACCGCTCCTGAACCGATTTTGACGGCTCCCATGCTGAGCATTGCTGGCGTGATGCTTTCGGCAATGAGCAGCTTCTATCTGCTTCTGTCGGCCATTCCTGCGCATGCGTCGGCTATCGGAGGGACCAGCGGCGCAGGCGCCGCAACCGGCGCCTTGATGGCAGCCACCATCGTCGGCGAAATTGCCGCGCCACAGGTGATCAACCGCGTCGGTCGCCAGGGCGCGCTTGCGCTCGCCCTCGGCTTGCTCGGTCTAGCGTGCCTTGCGGCCTTTCCTGCTTCGCTTGCGCTGCTGCTCCTCAATTGCGCAGTTCGCGGGCTTGCACTTGGCGTGCTGCTCGTCTCGGCCAGCGGTCTCTCGGCCCAGATAGCACCGCGGTCGCGGCGTGCCGAAGCCATGAGCATATATGGGTTCGCGTCGGCGGTTCCAGCGATTGTGGCTGTTCCCCTTGGCCCTTGGGTGCTGACGGTTCTCGGTGCACCGGGGACAGCCGTCGGCGCGGCGGCCCTTGCCTTTGCCGCCCTTGCCGCGGCCGCGGCCCTTCCTTCCGAACGGAAGATCGAAACGCATGAGGCTCATTGCTTTCCGCCTTTGGGCGTGGCGATCGGGCCGGCAATCTCGCTCGGCTGCGGCGCGGTCCTTGTTGGTGCAACGGTGACCTTCCTTCCTCTCGCCCATCCGGAGGCGACCAGCGGGACGATCACACTGGGCCTGCTGCTTCAGGGTTTGGGCGCAGCCGTTACCCGCTGGCTTTCGGCACGGCATGTCGACAGGCACGGCACGCGCCTGCCTATGCTCGCTGGCCTCGCCGCGTGTGTCGTCGCCGCAATCGGCTTGGCGGCCACGGGCGCGGCAGAGGTGCTCTCCGGCATGCTCTTGAGCGGGATAGCCTTCGGCGTGCTGCAAACCGCGACCCTCGCCGAGCTGCTCGCCCGCGCGGCTCCCTCGCAGGTGGATGGCGCAAGCGCACTGTGGAACGGCGCTTATGACGCGGGCCTCGGTATCGGCGGAATTGTGTTCGGCGGCCTTGCGACAGCGGTCGGGTTCAGCACAGCGTTCGTCGCGACAGCTGGCGTTTTCACGTTCGTTGCGCTCCTCCATCTCGCCACAACGAAAGGGGGCCGCGAATGCTGAGGCGCAATGTCTTTCCGTCAGCGGACTTCATGACCGGCGGGATGCGATCCCCGAACTGAATCGGGCCGCAACGCGCCAAGGGCGCCGGCTGATCGATGTTCGCTACAGCGACGTTCATGCGCCGGTCGCTACCGGCGCCCTGAGTCGCCGCGTGAGTAGCCAATCCGTTTCGCAAAAAAGGCGGCGGGACCGGCGATGGTTGACGCAATCGAGTATTCCTCGCCTACGGCAGGTAGACAGGTTTAGCCGGCGCGCTCCTGATGGGCCCGTCTGTGTTTTGGCATGCAACACAAGGAGCGACTGACATGAGAAAACTAATGGTTTCGAGCTTCGTCTCACTCGACGGCATCGTCGAATCGCCGATGACCTGGGCGTCACGGTTTTTCGACGACGAGGTCAGAGCGTTTGCCCATCGGAAGCTAGACGACGTCGAGTTCTTCCTTCTCGGCCGCAAAGCCTATGAGTACTTCGTCCCGGTTTGGCCTAACGCAACCGGAAGCGCTTACATGGATCGAATCAACGGGCTGAAGAAGCTGGTTGCGTCAACGACGCTCAACGCGGTCGAGTGGAATGCATCGTTAATCAAAGGCGATGTGGCCGAAGGACTTGCGATGCTCAAGAGGCAGGCCGGCGGGCATATCCTGAAATACGGTATCACGGTGCTGGACAGAACGCTGTTGGACAACAACCTCGTCGATGAATACGACCTTTTAGTCTTGCCTACCAAGGTCGGTCAGGGCAAACGCGCTTTTGCGGACATCGAAGCGGACAAAATAAACATGGAACTCGTCCGCACACACCGCTTCGCGAATGGTGTCGTGGCGCTCACATATCGTCCGCACTGACTGCTATACGAACAGCGATAGCTGCAATCTGTGGACCGCGCTTAGCCTCGCAAAGAGTTTTGCGGAACAGCGGCTATCTCGGCGGGAGGTGACGAGAATTTCTGGCCGCCGAATTATCCTCGGTTGTTCCCGGAACAGTCGCTCTGGCTGCCAACAAAAGCGCATCGGAGGTGCTGAACAGATCTTGTAGGCACCCGCAGCTATCCCGTCTTGCCAAGGCAGGGGTCGAACACGGGAATCAATGCCAGCAATATTGCGGCTTCCTGAATGAGTGCCGCCAATGCTTGATCGGGGAGTATGCATCCAGGACATAGTTGTCTTACCGTTGTGATCACGTGGTTGGTGGAAACGATGGAGCGGCGGCGATAATCCCGCAACGTAAGGAGAATGGCCGTCTGAAGCTCCATTTCCACATCATGCTCCGGCTTGGACTGGTCTGACGGGCTGTTCTTATCCTGGTATACTGCAGTCGGACGACGCGGTGACATGCGGCATTCCCTCCAAAATGTTGCCGTATGGCATGATTGTTGTGCAAAAACATTCGCTCGAGTTTGAGCTAGGACAAACGGGCATGGTTTATTTCCGATTTATTTGCACCTCCACTCACGACCGTCGGAATACTTTCAGGAATGACGCCGCCGCGCGCACAGCAATTGGCGATAGCAGCGCTCGACCATCTTCAAGCCATCGCGCACCAAGCGATGCGTCCGGTAGCGAAAAGCCGAGTCGTGCCAGTCGGCGGCGCTGACCAGTCGCCGACCGAACAAGGCGGTCGCGACTTCAAAATGGGATGCCCGCTCTTCCCGGGCATCGAGGCATCGCAGCATGTGGCCAAGACGCCGGCGCTGGGCTACGGGCAATCGAGCGTCGGGAAGGTCCTGCCTGTGGATCGAGCGGATGAACCGCTCGATGGCTTGGAGCCGGTCATGGGCCATGTCATCGAGCGGGATGATGGCCGCGAGCGGTCCGCCTGGCTTGGTGTCGCCAAGAAGCACCAGTTGCGTGCCGCCAGGCGACGAACGCATGTGAACCCCGACCTCATCATGCCGGCACACGGCCAGCGGTATGTCGAAGGCGCTGCTGCCCTCCCGCGTTTCCAGATCCGGCGGTACCTCGACAAGATTCACGACCCCAGGGTCGATCTGAGGCGCCCAACAGACAGGCTGCTCGACAGCGGACTGGTCCGGCCCGGCGGCGAAACTGCAAACCCCAGCGCTTGCGTAATGCGCGTATCGCCTTAGCGAGCGGGAGGTAGAAAGTCCTGCTGATATCGCGGATTGCGTCGCAGGAACTCCCAAGCGATCTCGTCGGCGGCTGCGCCTTTGACGAATGCATATGCCTGTGGGTCACGCCACTGCAATGTATCGGGCTTCATCCGCATCGTTCCCTTCTCAAGGATTTGATAGGGGGACGCGGCGTTACGCGAAATCTTTGGATTCCGTCATTGACGAACGGACGAGGAGAGAGCTCGGCGACAAGCGATCATGCTAAGACTTCGGGAGACCTACTGGCTCGCGCCTTGCAGTATTTTGAATGCGTTCGTCCAGGCGCGATAGGCGTCATCATCGCCACGGCTCCAGGCATCGAAGGCGCGCCAGGCCGCGAAAGACGAGGTGGGCAGCTCGAACGGCGAGCCGATCGATTGCTCGCCAGCGGGCCAGCCGGGCGGCTGGCCGCCTGTCGCGGCCTGCGTGAGACGCTGCAGATCGGCCAAGGCCGAGCGAACGTGCGGCAGCGGAAATTCGAAGAGATCGGTGTTGTCATTCGCTTCCCGAACCACGACCGCAAGCTTGGCGATCACGCCCGCCAACGATTGTGCCGGGGTCGCCGCGATCTCAGCCAACAGGACGTCGGCTTTCTCAGCATCGTCCTGCCCCGCCGCTAGCGCATCGACATAGCCGCGGTCCATATAGCCGCGGTCCATGGTATCCCGCTCCCCGCGCCCGATGACTTCGCCGGAAGAAAAGGGCGCGCCGCGCTCCAAGAGCACGTCCTCTGCCTGCTGCTGCCGGATACAGGAAGCAAGCATCGCAACGTGCGCTTCAATCCAGGCAAGCGATAGGACAAACGCGGGATCGGCTAACGCCTGGTCTTCGATAAGCGGAGTGGTGGAATCCCGAAGATCGTCCTTGGCCAACGGAGATTGCAGCTCCCGTCCGCGCGTGACGGAAGGCAAAGTCGTGGTATTGTCGGAATCAGCCATGATCCGAGCTCCACACAGCTTGGCTTTGGTCAGGTCGGGCAAGGTGTTCCTGCACCCTGCTCGACCGTTTCACCGCCGCCCAAGCGACCTGGAGATCATCTCTCCTGGGTCGCAGGCGGTGGCAACTAGCGGTGATTTAAGTGAACGCAGGCAAAAAATCAAGCCCTATGGCATCAAATGATACTTATGGTATAGATGAACTTACAAGCGGACAAATTCGAGCCGCACGTGCTTTGCTTCAATGGGATCAGAAAACGCTTGCGGAACGGTCCAGGGTCTCGCTCGCTACAATCAAACGACTAGAGCCTCTAACCGGTCCAATAAGTGCAAACAGAGTGACCATTGACGCGTTGCGACGCGCATTCGAATCCGCAGGAATTCAGTTCATCCCAGAGAATGGTGGTGGCGCGGGCGTCCGGCTCGCCAGCCGTTCTGATCAATCATAGCTAGGTTCCGCAGTCAGCATGAAAGGACGCCTCGCCCGATGCCGGGCGAGGCGTCTTCCAGTTCACTCGCCGCTGCGGCGGTTGGGGCGGGACCAGATGAGGCTGTGGCCCTCGCCTTCCTCGTCGGCGAAGAGGTTGGCGTAGATCGGAGCGGTGAAGCTCGGGTCATCCAGCTTGAGCCCGAGATAATCGCGGCCCTCGTTGGAGCGCTTGGACCAGGCGGCGCCGATCTCGGCCTTGCCGACCACGACGCGGTGGCTTGGAGCGTTCTCGCCGCTGGCCCGGGTGTCGGGGACGATGCGCACGCCCTTGGCCTGGGCGCTGAGGGTGACGATCTCGCCGGTGAACTCGTTCGCATTAGTCTTCTTGAAGCTGCCGATGGTAGCCATTTTCAGTCTCCGTTCTCGTTTCCGAGCCCGCACCATGCGGCCTCGATGGCGATCGTGAGGCCGGAGGCGACCGCCGCCGCATCGCTTGCGACCGCAGCAAAGCGCAGGATGGCGAGGCGCGCGTTTCTTGGTTGCGCGAGGATGGGCTTCGCCCAGGGGAAGAAACGCGCAACGCGCCATTGCGGCATAGGCGGCCGAGACTTCAGCCGTCCTTCGGCCAGATCAGCCCGTTCGAGAGGTCGTTTGGTGCCCGCCGTGAAATGGAAGACGGGACGATGCGATCATCTGCGGGTAAATGACCTGATGTGGATCATTTCGCCAGTGCTGAGGCTACCACGGCCTGGCATGTGCATCAGAGCCTGGATCCAGCTGGCGATCGCGGATGGGATCTAGCGTGCAGGACTGGGTCGTGCCGTTGCTGGCTGCTGTCGAAGCAGGTCCAGACACGCGCTCCAAATGCCGGCGCTTGCTATGAGCGGCCGCATATAGCGGGCGTCTCATTTGAGGCCGCAACCGGACCGGCAGCCTGCAGAGGGATAGTGAGGATCAGCCATGGATCCGCGGGCGTGCTATGTCGTCGACTTGCAGAAGGCCCTTACGACCAGCTTGGGCGAACCTTGCTGCACTCGAGCGATTGTCGCTCGTAAAACCCACTGGCCGCGATGAGGCGCACCAATTCCGCCTGCCGCCGTGTTTCCGTTTTTTCGAACACGTGCTGGAGGTGGGTGCGCGCGGTGGTCAGGCTGATGCCGAGCTCGTCTGCGGCCGCCTGCAGCCCTTCGCCGCGGGTGATCGCAATGGCCACGGCCGCCTCGGCCGGGGTCAGCCGATAGAGATTGCGCACCTGGGCCTGCATGGTCCGCGGCGCGCTGTCCGGATCGGCCACGAACACGATTGCGGCGGGGCGGCGGGTCACGAACCAGGTCGACTCGATCTTCAGCGGCGCCACCAGCACGCTCAGCGGTCGCCGCGGCGCCGGCCGCGCGAGCGCCATCACGCCGCCCGCGGTGTCCGACCGCTCCGCAGCCGCGACGATCAACCGTTGAAATTGCGCGGCATCCGCGCGCCTGGCTGCGCGCAGCGCCGATTTCTCTGTCCTGATTCCGTCGGCTTCATTGAGCAGCGCTTCGGCCGTTCGGTTGGCGAACAGGATCTCGCCGCTTGCCGCCACGATCAGCACGCCTTGGGCGATGCGGTCGAGCGCCTCCACATTGGCGCTCCTGGCGATCTCCGAACGCGAGAGGCGCAATCCCACGCTCGCCGCTCGGACCAGATGCGGCCCGATACGACGCAACCGATCGAGGTGCTCGGGCTCGAACTCTCCTGTCGTCTCGGCGCGTCCGCAGGTGAACACGACGCGCGTGTCCGGCTCGTTGGCCAGCACGAGTCCGATCGAGTGGCACATGTCGCCAGGCCGGCAGAAGTCGTTGTAGAACTCGGAGCGCCGGTAGACCTCGCGCGGCAGGAGCTCCCAGATTGGGATCAGCGTACCGGCGTGCAGCCGCGCGATGCGCGGCAGGAACACATTGGTCTTGTAGTAGTACCGGGCATAGGTTATGTCCGCCTCGGGCGGCATGCGCACCGAATTCGCTTCGCTGCGCAACGTTCTGGTGTTCTGGAACGTGAGCTTGGTGGCGGCGCCTTCGAGGAAATCGGACAGCGTCTCGAGAACCTGCGGCCAGCGGCCGGGTTCGACCGCCGCATCGTAGATCTGCCCCACCATGCCGTCGAAATCGTGCATGTGTGCCGGATTTCACCGCTCCCTCGCCTGAAGGAACTTGCAGTTTGCCGGAAGCCGGCTTCACTGACAACCGTTCCCCGGCGCATCTCGTATGTTCATACGAGGCGACCGCCTGAGGCCAGCGTGTAGCTATCGTGACACCATCAAGCTTCATATCAACCACATGTGGCGAAAGATGCAAACGCGGGCAGCACCTGGTACTCAAACCGACTGGAATGGTACGCATTACGAAACGCTGCTGACTGGGCGCGAGACCGGCGGCAAGCTCGGGGCATTTGCATCCAATGCTGGCCCGGGCGACGGACCGCCGCGCCATCGCCATCCTAAATCCGACGAAGTCTTCGTCATTCTCCAAGGGCGGCTGCGCTTCTGGCGCGCCGGGGAAATTTCCGAGCTTACCACCGGGGCAGTGTTCTACATTCCCGCTGGCGTCGAGCACACCTTCGTCGTCGTTGAGCGTGCGCGATGGATCGCCATCCTGTCCCCGGGTGGTCTCGAGAGCTTTTTCCCGGCGGTTGCCGCGCAGGGACTGGAAATTCCGCGCGACCTTGCGGCAATCAAGGCTGTCGCGGCCCAGTTCGATATGGAGATTACCGGGCCACCCCTCACGATCGCTGGGCCATAACCGCACTGGGCGTGTCACCGCATTTGGCTTCATCGGGTCGGATGGTATGATCGTCGGGCCGACCGAATTCGAGAATGTCGATGGTTGGTTGAGATTATCCGCGAGCTGTCACCAAAGGGCGATGATCATGGAAGCGGCGCCGGGTTCACAGGTTGCTGACCACTACGCGCGAGGCACCCTGCTCGCAGACATCCGTGACGGTCTTGCCGCCATGGGGAAGACCGAAAGCACAGTCACGGCCGAGGACCTCTCGCCGGTGGACGAGTTTCACATTGGCGGCCGCGCCGTCACGGAAGAGTTGGCAGGGCAACTTGCGCTTACTGCCAAGGATCGAGTGCTCGACATCGGCTGCGGCCTGGGCGGACCGGCGCGACAGATCGCTGCGCGCTACGACTGCCAGGTGAACGGCGTGGATCTCACTCGCGACTACGTCGAAGCCGGCAATGTGCTCTCCAGTTGGCTGCATCTCGATGAGCGCGTCTCATTGCAGCAGGGCGATGCTTTAGCGCTGCCCTTCGCAGGTGGACCGTTCACCGCCGCTTACATGTTGCACGTCGGGATGAACATTGCCGACAAGGGCGCTCTGTTTTCGGAGGTTGCGCGCGTCCTGCGGGCGGGGGCGCGTTTCGGTGTCTTCGACGTCAAGCGTACCGGAACCGGCGAGCTGTCTTATCCGCTGCCATGGGCGAGTACGGCAGACACCAACGCGCTCGCTGCGCCGGAACAGTACCGCGACGCGCTTTCCGCGGCAGGGTTCGAGATATTGTCGGAACGCGAGCGGCGCGATGTTGCGCTTGACCATTTCGCGAGGCAGCGCGCCCAGGCGGCCACAGAGCAGGCAGTACTGGGGATCCAGACACTCATGGGAGCGCGGCGGCCACAGATGGTCCGAAATATGGTCGAAAGTATTTCAGCGGGCCAGATTGCACCGGTCGAGATTATTGCCCGAAGACGGTGATGCCTGAGTTCGATCGTTGGCTCACGCTGCTTCGGGCCAGACTTTCAACGAACGAGCCCTGCCCTGGCGCCGTCCGCTTAGCTGAGCAGCAGAGCTGACCTCAACGGCCGCAAGGCGGCGCAAAAACGCCGTTCAATTCAGGATGGTAACCCTGGGCTTGCACACAACGCATTAAGCGAACCAGGCGGCGTCGAAACCTTTCAGGAATGACGCCGTCGCATGCGAAGCAGTTGGCGATAGCCGCGCTAGGCCATCTTCAAGCCATCGCGCACTAAGCGATGCGTCTGATATCGAAAAGCCGAGTCGTGCCAGTCGGCGGCGCTGACCAGTCGCCGACCGAACAAGGCGGTCGCGACTTCAAAATGGGATGCCTGCTCTTCCCGGCCATCCAAGCATCGCAGCATGTGGCCAAGGCGCCGGCGCTGGCCCGTGGTCAAGCGGGCGTCGGGAAGGTGCTGCCTGTGGATCGAGCGGATGAACCGCTCGATGGCTTGCAGCCGGTCCTGCGCCATTTCGTCCAGCGGTATGATGGCGGCGAGCGGTTCGTCTGGCTTCGTGTCGCCAAGAAGCGCCAGTTGCATACCGCCCGGCGACGAACGCACGTGAAGGCCGACCTCGTCATGCCAGCCCGCGGCCAGTTGGACGTCGGAGGCGCTGCCCTGACCCGTGCGCAGGCCCCGCGGAAGCGCGACAAGGTTAACGACCCCAGGGTTGATCTGAGGCGCCCAATAGACGGGTTGCTCCACCGCGGACTGGTCAGGCCGGGCGGCGAAACTGCAAACCCCAGCGCTTGCGTAATGCGCGCATCGCCTTAGCCGAGCGTGAGGTCGCGAAGTCCTGCTGATATTGCGGATTGCGTCGCAGGAATTCCCAGGCAATCTCATCGGCGGTTGCGCCTTTGACGAATGCATATGCCTGTGGGTCACGCCACTGCGATGTATCCGGCTTCATCCGCATCCTTCCCTTCTCGAGGATTTGATAGGGGGACGCGGCGTTAAGCGAAATCCTTGGATTCCGTCATTGACGAATGGACGAGGAGAGACCTCGGCGACGAGCGATCAGGCAGGGGCCTAGCGAGGCTTATTGGCTTGCGCACTGCAGTATTTTGAATGTGTTCGTCCAGCTGCGATAGGCCTCGTCATCACCTTGGCTCCACGCACTCAAGGCGCGCCAGGCCGCGAAGGATGATGCGGACTGCTCGAACAGCGAGCCGATCAATTGGTCGCCGGCGGGCCAGCCGGCAGGCTGGTCGCTGACCGCCTCAAGGCGGGCAAGGGCGCGGCATGCAAGGCCGTGATGGTGGCGGGTTGCGCCGCGGTGTAGCTTCCCTGCCCGCTCTGGCGCGCAAGCGGCACGGTGCGCCGCCGTCGCTCTCGGCGACACTCTGCTTCGGCGACGTCTGCACGCACCGGCCTGTGCTCCTCTCTTTCCCTCATCAATCCGTCGCCCAAAACTCCGCCCTTCTCGGCCTCTCCATCGGGAGAGCCCACTGCTCGCCCGACCAATGTGAAAAGGGCGTACAAAGTGGAGGCACCGAAATGTCCGTAAGCGCAAACAGGTCAGTTCGGTGCCGGAGCAGGTTCGTGGCCCTGAGACCGGTTCAACAGGGCGGCCGAAGGAGCATCAGCATAGCGCCGCCGTAAGGCGGGATGCGGGACCGACAGCCCCCGGCGAAGGGCGCCATATGAGACGACCAGTCCGGTTCTGCAACACTGGGCTCGATGTGATTGATACCAAATGAAATCACGCGAGAAGTGCCGCGGACTCGTGCGTCAATAAGCCAATTTCTGGATGCTGAGGGCGCCGGCAGGGCGCCAGGTGTCCATGGCATGCTAGCGGGGGCTGACACTTCCGACTTCGCTGCAAGGGGTGAGTGGTTGAGGCTGGCGTATTTGGCTTGGATCCTGCCAGAACGACTGCTTTTTGTCGTTTATCGTCTCGCCAGCAGGACGCACCGCTTCCAGTGGCCGCACCCAAATCCGGGAGATCCACCCGATCGGGATCAGGAGTGAAGGCATGGTTATCGATGTGGAAAACAGAACCTGGTCATGGGCTCTCGCCCATTGGACAGACCCCAACGTCGCCGAGCCCCATTGTTGGTTCTAGAAAACCGTTCTGCCTTTGCAACTAGCGACAGCAGAGGCCAATCACGGTTCCATACTTTCCAATCGCCGAGCCCGAGGCTCCTTCGGGCTCGGCATCCAGTCCTATGGGGACACGGCACCGTCCTGCTTCCTTGATGCTTTGCCTTCCCTTAAAATCCCTATCGGACAAGAGAGGAGTTCCGCCGTGAGCGAAGATGCCTTCAACATGTCGATCCGCAAGTTCCTGAAGGAAGTCGGCGTCACCTCCCAGCGCAAGATCGAGGAGACGGTGCGCGAAGGGCAAATCGGCGGCAAGAAGTTGAAGGTCCGCATGACTCTGACGGCGGAAGGCACTGATCTCACCCACGTGGTGGACGGCGAGATCGAACTTCCATGAGAGCGGCGAAGTCGTCCGGCCGAACAGACAGCGTTTGCAGCGGCGCGGCCTCCATCAGTCAACCCCGGTTCTATGGGATAGGAAGAGGGGCGGCCGAGGTCCCATATACGCGCCCCTGACGCGGCGTTTCGCTCCGGCACGTATTCATCGCAAGCCGCGCTTGACGAGGAGTCCTTTCGCACGCCTCACAAGAGGTTGGCGTTGCTGATCTTTGGCCCAGTCATCCATGACGGCGCTGTGGGCACGTCCTCGATCACGCCAACCTTGCGGGCCCAAGTCGTAAAGGCCTTGTGTGCGGCCTCGACTGGTTTGCGACCGTCATAAGCCGAGTAGCACGCTTCGCAGGCCGCCGCGTGAAGCAGACCACGTCTCTCCACAGGCCATTCTTCCAAAAACTCAATGGCATCCATTAGGCAGTCGATCTTTTGGATATAGCCATTCTCCCCTACGAAAACCGGCTGCTTGAAAACACCACCGTCCATAGTGACCTCCCGTCAAGAACTGACCCCATTGGTCGTTTCCGCAGATGCAACGGTAATATTCAAACACCTGCACCCTCGGCTGGAGACCAAGAGAAAAGATTGGAAGGAGTTCTTTTCGGTTCAAGAGGAGCCGCGAGCCTCACCAGCAGCACCTGAATGCCACAGCGAGCATCGATGGCAGGCCCTACTGTGGCGGTTGCTAAGAGCGAACGACCAGGGGAACCAGGCCCTCGTGCCGTTCGCCTAGATAGCAGACGACGCGGTCGCCGACGCGCTGGAAATTCAGGTCGACCTTCGCCTCGCCCACGGCTAAGTGCCGGATGACGATGTTGTCGATGCCTATTGGCAACCGCGGGCGATCGACATTGATCTCGCGCTTCCAACCGTCGATGCGGATCCCCAGGCAGGCCTGCAGCATCATAAACGCGGAACCGGCCGACCATGCCTGCGGCAGACAAGCGACGGGATAGGCAATCGGCGCATCACCGATCGCCCGCGTAAAGCCGCAGAACAGCTCCGGAAGCCGCATATTGAACCGGACCGCCGCCTCGAACATGCTGCTCATAAGCTTCACGACGCTGGTGCGCTCCTGGTAACGGGCTAGCCCGGCGGCACAGATCGCCGTGTCATGCGGCCAGATCGAGCCGTTATGATAAGACATCGGATTGAACGGAATCTCGTCGTCGGCCAAGGTGCGAACGCCCCAACCGCTGTGCAGATGCCCCGACAGCAACTGCTCGGCGATTGATTTCGCGCGTTCTGCCGAGGGCAGCCCAACATAGAGCAGGTGACCCGCGTTGGAGGCGCGCACCGCGCATTGCCTGTCTTCTCCATCGATCGCCAAAGCGTAGAAATCGCGATCCGGCATCCAGAACCGAGCCTCCACTGCGCTGCGTATCTTTTCCGCCATAGCGCTCCAGTGCGCCGCCTTGGCGGCGTCTCCGCGCTTGGCTGCCAAGGCGGCCATGCCTTGATAGGCTGCGAAGACGTAGCCTTGCACCTCGACCAGCGCGATCGGACCTCGAGGTATTTTACCGTCGGCATGGAAAATGGCGTCGGCGCTGTCCTTCCAGCCCTGGTTGAAGAGACCCGTGTCCGCTGCCCTGTTATAGGTCACGAAACCGTCGCTGTTGCGGGCGCCGACTTCCTCCATCCACCCGATTGCTGCGCACAGTGAATCCCACATGCGGTCGACGAACTCGTCATCGCCCGTGCGATCGGCATAGGACCAAGCCAGGTAGACATAGAGTGGAGTGGTGTCGACGCCGCCATAGTAGCGGCCGAACGGCAGCTCGCGCAGCACAGCCATTTCCCCTTTGCGCGTTTCATGCATGATCTTGCCGGGCTCGGCATCGTCGAACAAAGAGGTCTCCGTCGATTGATAGCGGGCAAGGAACGCCAGCACGCCGCGGGCAAGCTCGGGGTTGAGCCAAAGCATTTGTAAGGCGGAAATGACGCCGTCGCGGCCGAAGGCAGTCGAGAACCAGGGAATACCGGCGTACGGATATGGCCCGGTTTCCAGATCGGTGGTCAGCAGGGCAATGTCGGCACGTGTGCGCGTGAGCCAGTCATTGAACACGCGGCCGGAGCTGAAAACAGTGGCGCCCTGTCGACGCTTTGAGCGCATTGCAAATCGCGCTCGCGCCGCGGCGGCGCGGAACCGATCACTGGACGGGATTTCTTCGTTCTGACCGACTTCCAGATACAGCGCCTTTCTGTCGTGCCTCCCCACCAGAATGAGAAACTCTGCATGATGGGGATGGATCTGGTCGGGCCTCATCGAAAACGCGATGACGGATTGGCGCGCCACATTGTCGAGGCCCTCGTAGCGAAATGTCACGCCTGACTCGCCGACCAAGGCGTCATGTGCACGACCGCGCCGGCTGCGCGTGGTGCCGCGCACCTCGAACATGTCACGGAAATCGGCATCGAAGTCGAACCGGACCGGCAGCAACACCTCACGCGCGGAGTAATTCGTGAAAGTGACACGCTCGTACATGCGGTCATGCCAGATGAATCTGGTCCGCTCGATGTGCACGACCCCAGGCAGCGTTTCACTACCGTCGGGCCCGATGGTGGCCAAATTCGTGAGATTGGCGGTGAATAGGATGTTGTCCTGCGACAGCGAGGCTCCGAGCAGCGACGGCATGCGGCCACCTATGAACAGCCGGAAACGCGACAGCACTCGCGTATCGTCGCGGAAAAGCCCGTCGCCGCTGCCGCGTATGTCGCCATAGCTGTCCGCGACGACGAAGCAGTCTTCATGCTTCAGCGCAAATTGCCTATGCGGCTCGCGCGGGGCCGATTCATCGAGCGCGGGGAGAGCGACCGCTGGATTAAGCTTGCGTTCTTCGACTTCGATGCTCATCTCAACCCTCCCGGTTCAGACGGCCGATGCTGGCGCCATCCCATATGCCTGCGCCCGACCATCTCCTATCAACAGTATCTCGCATCAATGCTGCGATGCCCATGATCTCGAAGAGCGTCATTGAAATCTTGGCGGATATTCGACGAAGCTTCCGCTGCTCGACCTGATCAATGCGGCGGGAACCCGGCGATTCTAATTGCCAACTCGTCTCAAGCGATGCTGTTAAAAAGTGCTGGCTATCCCAGCCGCGTTTTCGGCAGACCCGTTTCGCGAGCCGAGCGGAAATTGCTCGTCGCGCGCCAGCAGGCGGTAGATCCCCAAATAGTCGGTGCACATGCGCCCGACCGTGAATCGCCTTTCAAAAGTTTTCCGCACACGTGCGCGATCGAGACTGCCTATCCGCCGCACAGCTTCGACGGCTTCGTCAATGCTTTCCACTATCAGTCCGGACACGCCATGATCGATGACCTCCGGAACGGCTCCGCGGTTGAACGCAACCACCGGGGTACCGCAGGCCATCGCCTCGATCGTCACGAGGCCGAATGGCTCCGGCCAATCGATCGGGAACAGCAGCGCTGTCGCGTTGCCCAAAAATTCCGCCTTCTCACACTCATCAATCTCGCCAATGAACTCGACATTCGAATGCCGAAGCACCTGAGGTTCGACCCTGTCGCTCCAAAACGACTGGTCCACTGCGTCGATTTTGGCTGCGATCTTCAGCGGCATTCCGGCGCGCGCGGCGATTTCTATCGCGGCCTCCGGTCCCTTTTCGGGTGAGATGCGGCCGAGGAACGCGAGGTATCCAGCGGCTTTCGGCCGGAATGGCAGGAGATTGTTCGGCAGGCCGTGATAGATCGTTCCAAGCCAGTTGACCGGCGGCATGGGCCGGCGCTGGTCGTCCGAAATCGAGACCAGTGGAATGTCGTTGAACATCGCGTAAAGCTGCGCCAGGTCCGGAAGGTCGAGTCGGCCATGAAGCGTGGTAACGGTTCGCTGCGCGAACTCTCGAATTATCGGGAAATGGAGAACGTCGACGTGGAAATGCAGCACGTCGAATTCATTCGCCCGTCTGCGAACCTCTTCAAGCATCATGACATGGTAAGGAATGGGATTCTGTGCTTTCGGATTCAGGCGCAGTGCAACGTCGCAACATGCCACCAGTTCGGCCGAAGTACGTGAATCGCCGCTGGCGAACAACGTCACGTCATGGCCCCTTCGAACCAGCTCTTCCGTCAAATAGGAAACGATGCGCTCGGTCCCGCCATAGAGCTTGGGTGGCACGGACTCAGTCAGGGGGGCGATCTGGGCAATCTTCATGCGCTGGGATCCTGGAACGAAAGCAGGCCTTCGACGAAACCGGCTCGGGAGGCGTCAGTCCTTCTCCCGCGTAGTCGCGAACTTTCGAACTGCTAATTTGTTCCCGGTATCAATCACTTCGCCGTGGCATTATACAAACTGGGTAAGGGCGCGCCATCTGGCTATGAACTGCCAGACGGGCAAGCCTGTTGGCGACCATGGCGGCAATCGAGGCGATGGTGATGCAGTGCGGCTTTAGTTCGAATTTCTAACCGCCCTGCTTTCAGGCGCGTGATTGTTCCCGGGCCAAATCCGAGGAGCCGCGCAATTTCCCGCGAACTCGATAATGGCCCCACGGGTGATCTTTCGTCATCTGGCGACAAGGTCTTGGGGAAACGCTTAACCCCCGCTTCTTAAGCTTCTATTTCCTTTCGATCGAAAGGTTCGGCATGAAACCTTTTGCGGGTCATCCGGTCCATGTCGGTGCATGCCTTCCCAATTAGTCGAGAGCTTCCCGCCGTTCGAATCGTTGCGAACGCAATTGCTCGCCTTCCGAGTGACGAGGCGGCTACGCTCTGGCGGGAAACTGCTACGCATCTGCTCTCAGTCGCGACCGAACGCGGCCAGAACGCCAACGATGCGCGCGCTGGGGTCCGTCGCTTCTTCGACGCCGTTCAGGCGGCCTTGCTCTGCAGCGTGCCCGCCTAGCCCCTGCCTCGCCGGCCCGGCCCCCGACCGGAGAATCAGGCTGCCTTCCGCGATCGCACCAGGAGCTGAACTACAGTCGCGTGCCATTCATCATTCATTCATAATATCAGCAGATTCTCACAAGCGGGCATGCTGATGCTCCTCAACTGCAACACCAGACTATAGGAGGCTGCGCATTCGGGCGGTGGCGAAACAGACAGGCGGGGGGAGGAGGACTGATCAAAATGTCGAATAAAGAAACCGGAACATCCCCTTCGCTCGGGATGCGTGTCGCCGATCTGAGAACAAGGATGCGGGACGCCAGGATCACCGAGCATGAGATTAAAATTTTCCAGAAGGTCGCGGCCATTATGGGGCGCGGCGAAGGCTCCTTACGCATTGACGCGGACGATTTGATCGCCACGTCCTTTCTTACCGAGACGATGGGCGAGCCGACACTGAACTGACAGCTCAGGTACTCCAGGTTAGAAGCGGAGAGCCTTCGCAATGGTGCGCCTTCGTTATGGGCGTTGCCGTCGGCGTGGGCTTCGCCATCGTCCACGCCTTCGCGGCTAGATCAGAGTGGGCGCATGCCGCGGATCCGGTGACGCAGGAGAAAAAGCGCGATTTTGCTCCACTCCTTACCGCCTATCAAGCTACATGTCGCTCTGCTAATATAAAAATGCCGCAGCATCGCGCGGTGGCTGGGAGGATCCAAGTGCCAAGCCGCTGGACCATTCTTGCCGTTTTGTTTGTCGCCCGTGCCGCCTTCGCCTTTCAATTTGGCAGTGTGGGGGCTGTAGCGCCGCAGCTTCGCCAGAGCCTCGGTGCGAGCCTGGCTGACATCGGCATCCTTGTCGGAATCTACTTTGCGCCGGGCGTCCTGCTTGCCTTCCCCGCTGGTACGATCGGACATCGCTATGGCGACAAGGCGACGGTCCTCGCCGCACTCCTAGCGATGCTGACTGGCGAATTGCTGATGACCTCGTCGGCATCATGGAGCGTGCAAATCGCAGGCCGACTCATTGCGGGCACTGGCGGCATTCTCTTGAGCGTTCTGATGACCAAGATGGTCGCCGACTGGTTTGCCGGCCGGGAAATCGCAACCGCGATGGCCATTTTCGTCAACTCGTGGCCGGTAGGCATCGCAATTTCGCTCATGCTCTTGCCATGGATCGGAGCGAGGTTCGGCCTTCCTGCCGTCAACCTTGCCGTCGCAGGGTGGATCATGATCGGCTTCGGCCTGATGGCGTTTTTCTACCGCGCGCCCGAGGCGGTTGTCTCCGTTGGTGGTGAACCAGGCAGTGTGACCTCGGAAATGGTCTATGCGGTGATTGCCGCTAGCTCGATCTGGTGTCTCTACAATCTCGGTTTGGTGATGATCTTCAGTTTCGGCCCAACGATGCTCCGTCGAGCGAGGCTGGTCCATGGCTGCAGCTGGATCAACGATCAGCATCGTCCTCTGGCTCACGGCGCTTTCGGTTCCCTTAGGAGGCTTGCTCGCTGATCTGACCAAACGCGGCGAAGCTATCATCGTCGTAGGCTGCATCGGCTTTGCGTTGCTGACGGTTCTCCTGTCGCGAAGCGGCCAGGTGCTTCCTGCCGTCATTGCCGTTGGGACCATTTGCGGCCTGCCGGCCGGCGCCATTATGAGCCTACCCGCGCGCGTGCTCGAGCCGAAGACGCGGGCGATCGGAATGGGAATTTTCTATACGGCTTTCTATGCCGGGAGCCCGGTTGGGTCCGCGATCGGGGGAACGCTCTCCACGTCGCTCGGCTCCGCGAGCGCCGCGCTCGACTTCGGCGCCGTCATGCTCCTGGTTTGCCCAGCCATTCTGTGGGTATTCCACCGTGTCGTTGCTGGCCAAAATCCGCCGGCCATACCCTTGATGTAAACAACGGATGGCGTATGAGGCGCTTCACCAATGACCGGGATCACAATTCGCTTGGCTCAGCCCGGCGATGAAGTGGCGCTGCAAAGTCTCCTTGTCCGGCATACGGATAGCTCCCTTTACCTGCGCTAAATTAGAGCCGTCACCCCCGCCGCTTCTGGCCCGAGGGGCAGCTCCGCTCGAGCGAAGTCGATCGACGGCTCGTACGCCCTCCAGATGGCAGAGACATAAGCTTCCGTTGCCCGGTGGAGAAATTGGCCCAGGCGGATTTCGGAAACTTCGGGAGGCTGCTTGTAGAAAGCCGACCTGCATTGCCCTTATCCTGCGGCTCGGTGGGCGATCTCATAATCCCGTCCGGTGGGTCCAGTCTCGGGACATTCGGTCGCCTGAGCCGTGACTCGACGCGACGCAACTCGTTTGCCGTAAATTGGCGGCGTGATCGGCTCGTGACTGGGCGCGTGACAGCACCGTCAAAACGGCCAGTTTCGCACAGCCGAAGCGTGCAGGCCAAGAAAACTGGCAACCGACGGCGGCCGTTTGAGGCCCCATTCGAGCGCCTGCCGGCTGAACCTAGCCATCCTGCTCCTGCGGTAGGCCGTCGGTCAGATCGTAAAAATCGGACTTCGAGCCGACGAAAATATGCTTGGCAAGGCGCAGGCCGGTCGGTCGGTCAAGGGTTCCGGCTGCGACGAAGGTTTCAATGCCCGGAGCCGCCTTCCAGAATAGATTACCACCGCAGCGCGAACAGAAGCCCCGCTCGACGTCATCTGACGAGCGGTACCAACTGAGAGTCGATGACGCTAGCAGTCGGAGATCTTCCGAACGACAGGCCGCCATAGCCGCGAAGTTGCCGCTGGTGCGGGCGCATTGGGTGCAGTGACAGGCTATAGGCTGTGCAAGCTCGCCCGCTATTTCGTAACGCACAGACCCGCATAGACAACGACCCGATGACATGGAGACCTTACCCGCAGAGGAAGATATTGTTCCATGAAGTTGCAAGCCACTAGAGCGTTGAGCTGAAGTAGCGGCCAGAGTCTAGGCGTCTTCTGAATCCGCTCGCGGCCACGGCGAAGGGCTTCAGATATGCAAATCGCACACCGCCGCTCGACCAGCGTGGGGTTGCTGGTCAGCCAAATCGCTCCGCTCCAAAATGCGCACAAAGTAGCTGATCAGGCGGCGGAGATCGGATCTTCGTCGATTATCTGCGCAACCAGCGCGGCGCAACGGCAATCATGCCTTATAGCGCCTGCATTAGGTGAGCTTTGTGCGGCATTCCTGGGTGCGGACCATCCCGGAAAAGGGGAGCACAAGCAGATTGTGGGAAGATGCCCGTCGGCTTCGGCCGGCGGGTTCTTCTTTGGACGGAACCTAAAACCCGGACACGCATTCCCCTTCCATGTTCAAGGACAAAGAAACCCTTGTTGTCGAAACGTGTTTGCTTGTAGCCATTCCAGTGTCGATAGGCATGGCCGTGCTCTCGGCTGCCCTGTTCCACTGACGAGTACCCGGACAACGGGCTGGCGGCAAATGCCATCCACCTCGATAAAGAAAACAGAATACGATCCGGCAAGCAGGGTCCTCTCGGTGTGGTTCGTGGCCAGCGGCAAGCGCTACGATTTTGAGGAGGTGCCGCCCGAGACATATGCGGCGTTCCGGTCGGCATTCGTCAAAGGTCGCTATTTCAACGACCACATTCGCAATCACTTCCGGTATCGACCTATTTCGGACTAAGCGTCCATCTCAAGCGGCTTTTGCCCGGGCTGTTCGTGCCATATGACTTGGCGCAGGTCTCTCCGGTCCACCATCTGCCCGCAGGTCTCGCGGCGGTAGGTATCGGGCGTGGGAGGTGCACCCGGCTGGTCGTGCATGGTGAACGAGAAGGAGGGCCGAGTTCGGAGAGCTTGGTCATTTGGAAAGCTTCTCGACGGTCTTGACGATTGCCGCTGATATCGCCTCAGCCTCGTTAAGTAGCGACGGGCCGTAATGACCGTTCACTTGGTCTTCGCTCGGCAGAACGCCAGGCGGGCAATGCTCCTCGATCGTCGCCCTGATCAGCTGGAGCACGACGCGGCAGTCCATGTCGTTCATCCGGCTGGTCATTTGGAGAAATCCCGCGCCACGGGCTCGGCCAGACTGATCTCGAAGACACTGTTCTCTTCCTCGTCGACGACCCGGAACCAATGCTCCTGCAAGGCTCTCGGTGAGATTGGCGCGCCGGCCACGTGCTCGGCCGCCTTTATTGGCTCGTCGACATCCACAGTTTGCGCTGAGACGACCTCTTCGCCGCACAGCTCTTCGACCTGATATCGAGGCATCTTGTCACCGCCGCCCGAAGGCTTTCGCCACGCGTTCGAGCGTTTCGCGGTCATTGCCGTGCTTCTTGATCAACTCGCATATCTGCTGCGGCGTCAGCGCGACCTTCTGGGCGAAATGCTCCACCTCATCGTCTTCCTCGGCGGAAACCCGATCGCGTTCGCGGAAGTCGCGCTTGCTCTTGTCGTCCACCATGTCGGTTTCTCCTGACTGGCAGAAACACCCACGTTGCCCTCTTGTTCCACCTCTTTAGCCGGTGCTTGTCGCTGGGTCGGGAACATAGTGGAGTGTGCGTGCTTCATGACTCGATGAGCACACGCGGTATCAACTTCGTCGACCGATGGATGGCAGAGCACCTGCCGAACGCGATCACTGATGATCCGGTCGCCGTGAGCGACCTGGCGGACGAACTGATGAAAGCTGCCGAACAAGCAGGCATCCCGGCCGCCGAGATCACCGAGGAAATCGACAGTGTCTTTGAAGTGATTTTCGAAGCGATCGAGCACCAAAGGCCGCTTGGCGCCATCGGCTTACGGGTCAGTCGATAGAGGTGATGGATTTCCGCCAAGGTAGATATCGAGTTTAGCGCCCGCACATTGGTATCACTCCATGTCGGGCACATCGCCGCTCACAAACAAAGTGTTTGGCGGGCCGTAGTCCCCAAGCGCCGGATCGGCATCCCGGCTCCAGGCGATGACGCCAACGTGTTTGCCAGCCAGTGCTTTGGCGGTACGGATCGCCCGTTCTTCGCTTTGCTCATCGGCCGGGCCGTACATCGGAAATAGCTCGCCGTCGTCGCCGCGGTCGAATGCGACCACAACAATCAGCTTCGGCTTTTTCTGCCCAGGAAGGACGTCGTTGGACATTCAACGGCCTTTCTCAGTTGAGCGGCGCTGATTCCGCTTCAAGAGCGTCGATGGCGTCAAGCACCGCCTGGCGCTTTGGCTCGACGGGCTCATATGGGTGGAACCCTGCGAGTGACAGCGATGTATAGGCAACGGTTACGGCGCTAACGAGTCGCTGCACTTTCGAACTGTTCGGAACCTCAGCAGTGGCGGCTAGAGCAAGCAAGAAGACCCTATCGTCATGGTACTCGTGCTCGCCGTCTTCGGCCTGGATGATGGCGCGCATCCGACTGAGTGCAGTGGTACGGTCGGCGAGCTGCATATCCGGATTATGCAGCAACTGGATGCCGCTGACCTGCATGCGCTTCTCATCGGGCCACCCCTCACAACACGCCTTAATTGCGGCATTGCTAGCTGCCCACCAAACGTCAACGACAGCATATTCCCGTTCCGATGGCTCTTGGTCCGGTGGGAAACCCATCTCATCCCAGCCTTCGACCGCGAATGAGCCTTCAGCCGCTTCCTCAGGTGTCAACCCGGAACGCTCGATCACTTCCCGAGCAGCGTCCAGACCCCGCTGTTTTTCTTCTGGGCTCGCGCCCCTTGCATCGATCAAGATGTTCATCACCGGCCTCCCTGTGGCTGCCATGCCCGCAGTGAACAAAATAGGAACAAGATTGTCAAGCGCTCCCTTGACCGGTTAGGGCCAAGTTGCTCATTCCAGCTGATACCGGACCAACCTGATGGCGGCGAGGAGCGGCGTGGACGCCGATGCATGTCCACGACGCCGGCAAACCGCAAAAGGTTTTGCGGAATATTTTCCCACCAGCGCTGTCCTTTCAGCACAAGGGGAGGACAAGCCAATGCCGGACGACGACAAAACCAAAACGGACTTCCGTGACCGCGACCGGGTGTCGGGTGATCAGGAATGTGAGGTTGGCTACTTGGCCCGCAATTCGGCCTAACGATCCCGCAGGTTCGTGAGTTGATCGCCAAGCATGGCCACGAGCGCGACATGCTTGAGGCAGAGGCGAAGCGACTCGGAGTGCGGTGACGGCTCGATGTCGCGTGGATGACTCTACGGTGAAGAAGTTGTTTCTACAAAAGAGACTGAAGCTGACAACCCCTTAGGAGCGTTGGAGGTTGTAACCGGAAGAGTCATTTCTCCACGGGCGCTACCGGAGCACTAATTTCCCGTCGCAGCCGACGGACGGCAACCGCCACTCACGCAACCATCATTTTACTCCACTTTTTGATGGATCTAGCTGCACATCGCCGAATGTCGTGGGACATTCGGAACACCTTCTTTCACCTAGAAATCTCCTTCGCAATCAGGTGATGCCCCCCAACAAACAGTGCATTACAAAGTTGAGCCAACACGCCGCATGACTCGTAAGTTGCTGGGTCCCTCAATTCCGCCTTGCAGCCAGCCGACCGGCCTCCGCTCCAGCCAATTGCTGCCCAATCTGTTCGGAATCAGGAACGCTCGGTATCCCGGTTCGCCGGCGGCGACTTCACCACCTTCTTGCTCGGCAGCGGTGGGGCCTTGTCCCTGGGTCTCGTTTCCTTGATCGCCTTCTTCATCGTGTGGTGGAAGTTCTCCTGGGAGACGTTCCCAGCGGCGCCGCGGTTTCTTGCTCGGCTGGTTGCAGGCGATCCATCTTTAGGCATCGGCGTTAGCTCCAACGGGCTCTCGTGTCAGGATGGGTCGATGGTCGACAGGCGGTTGAGCAAGATGGACACCGCCGTGACTATCTGTGGCATGAAGTACGGGTTGGCTATCATGATGCTGTTCGGGACACCTTCGTGAGCCCCACCGTGCCGCACTGTCGCCGCTTATGTAGACGACCGGCAAAACATTATTGGCATGGCGAAAATGTCGCGCCAGCTCCCATCCCGTCTCACCAGAGCCCAGACGAAAATCCGCTACCAGCGCTTTGAATTTTTCTGGCTCGGCATCATAGGCGGCCACGGCGCTCGCCGCGATATTTGCCCCGACGACCTCGAAGCCCGCTTCTTCAAGCGCAGACTCCAGGCCGAGCAAAATCATTGTCGCGTCCTCAACGATTAGGACCGCACCGCCGAGACCCCCGAGCGAACCCGAACGCCCGATCGGAACTTATGTTCCGTGAGCGTTGGGGGTGTTATCTTTCCTCGCTCAAGTTCATCCGGAACGCACAATGTAGACCAGCCTGATCGTAGGTGATCTTCACCCCACCAGCGTTCTTTCCCTCGAATACCCGCTGGAGCAGTTGCGTACCAAATCCAGTTTTACCCGGGTGACAGGTGGACCGCCCTTCTCACGCCAATCGAGCTCAAGAACCCGGTCGCCTCCAGCCTCCTGCAGCTTCCAATTGATCGCGATCGATCCCGTTGCGTTGGAGAGCGATCCATATTTGATCGCGTTTGTCGTCAGTTCATGAAGCGCTAGGGAGAAAGCGAGCGCGATTTTGGGTGGAAGCCAGACTTGTTCTCCGCCGAGGTCGAAACGGTCGAGAGATGCATGCGGCTCAACGGCGGCCGCAATCAGAGCGCTGAGGTCGGCGCCGCTCCAGTTCTCACGGGTCAAGATGTCGTGCGCCTTTGCCAGGGACACAAGTCGGCTGGAAAGCGCCTGACCCGCCTGTGCCAGGCTGCTGGCGTTGCGCATAGTTTGGGCGGCTATGGCCTGAACCACCGCAAGGGTGTTCTTGACCCTATGGTTCAGTTCATTGACGAGCAACTGGCGCTGTTCCTCCCCCCGTTTGCGGTCAGATATGTCCAGGCTGATCTGCACTGCGCCCACCACCGACCCTTCCGAGCTGCGAATGGGCCGCGCGCTGGAAAGCAAATATCGCTGCGCCCCTGATGGCAGAGTGTATGCAAATTCCTCGTTGGTGGTCTCTTCGCCTCGCATTGCCTTGCTAAGCGGGCGGTCCTCCCGGCTGATGGTTTGGCCGTGTTTGTAGGCAAGAGTGTCGATCACCAGATCCGGCTTCCCAAATGGCCTTTGCGGCGGGGGCGACAGACCCATAAGTTCCGCCGCAAACCGGTTGCGGATAACTTGGCGAGCTTGCGGGTCATAGGTAAACCAGACCGCAGCGGGAACCGTCTCTAAGACCGTTTCCAACTCGCGCGTGCGCTCCGCAATTGCATGCTCTGCCGTGATCATGGCCTGCCCAATCGTGTCGAATTCCGCGACCGAGGTAAGGATCGGCTCCACGGCGCGGCCGTTGCCGAGCGCATCGGCTCGCTCGACGAGATCTGCGGTGGCCTTGGTAAACCTCCGGCCGACGAAGTAGGCCAGAGCGAGCGAGAAAAGCAGCGCCGAAAGACCGATCCCTCCGGTCTGCGCGAGCGACCACCAGAGCGGTGCCTGGACCTGGGATAGTGGAATGTTGGCGGTGTAGAACCAGCCAGAATAGGGTGATCGGTAATATCCAGCCAGCAATCTGTTCCCTTCGAAATTCTGAGACTGGAAGGTTCCGGAGCGGCCTACGACCTTAGCCACGTATTCAGGCAAACCGGGCCTGCCGGTCACCTGATCATGCAATGTGGATCTGGCGACATATTTTCCCTCGCGGTCCCCGGCACCGACCGTCCACCCCTCCGGAACCGCTGGCAGCATGACAAGGCGGATGCGTTCGGTAGGAACTGATATCGAAAGGAACAACGGTTGGCGGTTGAACCCCGATACCTGCGTGGTGACGGCGACGCGATACTCGTTAGCCCTGTGCCCGGCGAACACGTTGCTGACGAGAATTCTAGCCAGTTTCAGTTGCTCGCGGTCATCAACCGTGAGCGGTGTTGTCAAGGAGGTATCGGAGGCCAGCTCAGGTCCGGTGCTTGCCAACTGGCGACCGTCCAGATTCCGCAGTGTGATCACCTCGTTCGTCCCTTGGACAAGGCGACGCGCCTCGGAGCCAAACGCCAGCAAGTCTCCCCTGGCCAGAGCGGGGGACCTGGAGAGGCCGTCCAGAACCGTCTTAAGATTGGAGAGTTCGCCTTCGACCACCAGCGACACCTGTCGAGCGGTCCACAGGGCTTCCTGCTCGATCCGTGACCTTTCGTGCAGTGCGTATGTCACCAGCAGATAGGCAGCAAAAAGCCAGACGGGCAACACGGCTGCCGCGATTAGTCCAAGCAGATGGGCTCGTGCCGATCGACGAGACAATCTTCTCCCCCGTCACCCCCAAGAACACCTTAATCCCATGTGCGCGAACGACAAGCGCGAGGAGCAACGCGAGGCACCGCATTTGCGGCATGCGTTGGCTATCGTCGATCTTGAGGACAACCAATCGCGGGCCATCCCAGAAGGGCGGCGGGTGCGTTTGGGGGAATGTTGCTGAACCAAATAGCGGCCCCGGGCTTTATGAAGTCGGAGAGACGGGATCCCATAGGACTGTGTCGTCATGATCGGACCAACGTCAAAACTTCCATTCCCTGTGCGCAAGTTGGGGAGGCGAGCCCCCTCGCCTGGAATGCGTTTCCTTATAGACAGCTGCGAAGACAGGGCAGTCCCAGGCACGCCAATCCGCAAGGCTGCAGCCTGTCACGACCCATTCTCTGGGGTTCAGGTGAGCTCGTTGGGATTAAGTCATGACTGATCAGGGGCATCATCGCCCGAGGAAATTGACTGCTTGATAGTTGGAGGTGGCCCCGCTGGGCTCGCCGCCGCGACTTATCTCGGCCGGTTCCGGCGTCGAGTTGTTGTTTTCGATGCAGGTGAAAGCCGCGCGAAGCTCATTGCGATTACCCGCAACTGTCCCGGCTTTCCCGACGGTATATCCGGCCCTGAGCTGCTAAGTCGTTTGCGGCAACAGGCCTTGCTGAGCGGCGCAGAGCTTAGGGAGGAAGCCTTGCAAGATATTAAGCGCGACGGGGCCGAGTTTATTGCTGCCGGTCCAACCTCCGTTCGAGCCGGTGCGGTGCTCTTGGCAACGGGTGTTGTCGACACCCTTCCTGACATCCCACTGGCTACCGATATGATTAGAGGGGGGACAATGCGCCTATGCCCGATCTGCGATGGCTACGAGATCATCGATAAGCGTGTCGCAGTAATCGGCCCTTTGAAAGAGGCGATGAGGAAGGCTTCGTTCCTGCGAAACCTACACCCGCGACCTCACCGTGCTCGCGACCAACGGGGCGTATCGGATAGATGAATGTTCAGATCCACTGATCCGGGAAGCTGGAATCCGGGTTGAGGCCTGCATTCCCCACTCGCTCCGCCCGCTGGGCGAACATGCCATCGTCCTGCTCTCCGACGGAGCGACCTGCACATTCGATTCGGTCTATCCGGCGATGGGATGCAGGACAGGGGCTAAATTGGGAATAGACCTCGGGGCGACCTGCGACGACCTCGGGTATCTTATTGTGGATGCGCATCAACGAACCGTTTTGCCCGGTCTCTATGCCGCTGGTGATGTGGTGAACGAAATCAACCAGATCGCGGTAGCCTCCGGCCACGCTGCGATCGCAGCCACGGACATTCACAATCATCTTGCAGACACCAACCACAGCTTTCGTCACTGATCGCCATGCACCTTGTTCAAATACTGCTTCCCTGCATGGACAATGGCGGCCAGCCCTTCGCCCAAGAGGACTTCGAGAAGGTAAAGGAAGAACTGGCGAGCCGCTTCGACGGTGTTACCGCCTATCTTCAGGCTCCTGCGGATGGTTTGTGGAGAAAGGGTGCCGAGTCAAACGCCGACAAGATCGTCATCTTTGAAGTCATGACCGAGGAGATCGACCTACGTGAGTGGCGTGCTCGCCGTACCACGCTGGAGCGGCGTTTCCGGCAGGACAAGGTGATTATTCGCTATATGCCGATCACGCTGATCTAGGTCGCGAGGTCCGATAGAGAGGCTTGAAGCGCTGGTCCACGCAGAAGATGCCTCCGCGGCGGCAAGAGAAGCGCGATCGCTGTTGACAGAAATTGGTCCCCGCGGCTCTGAAATGGTTTCGGCCGCCGTCGACGATTTTCTCACTGAGATGTTAATAACGGCGTTCGTCGCCAAAGCGTTCGCGGGCGGGGCTTTGGAAGCCGCTCGTCGGCTGGGCCAGAGGAGACCGTCCAAGATCAAGTTGCCGTCGGTGATTCTGCCCGCATGATCCCGGTAAGCCGGTCGGGCAAGGTCACGTTGCCACGATCAAACGATGCCCCCGACAGCGCGTCAGAGGCGTCCACCGTCGCGGCGCAGTCACCATCGGCCCTCGCGGCTGGCCTCCAGCGGAAACCCCGCTGATCACGCACGATGCGACGAGCCGGTCAGCGCAGCAGCCCTTCGCCCTCAAAATCTTCCCAGCCGCGCAGCTTGGAAGGGGGATCCTCGTTCCTGCTGCTGTTGGTTGAGCCTGCCGGTCCGCGCCCCCTCTTTTGCGCGCGCTTCAGGGCTGCCTTTGCGGCGGCGCGTCTCCGGTTCTCGGCCGCCGTCGCCGCGTCTTCTTCGCGCCAGACGGTCACAAGATCGCGATCGAGCAAATCCTCGATGTGACGTGGGTCGAACACGTGGAAGGTGATCTTTCTCGCGCGTCCGCGAAGTTTGACGGTTCTGGTCCCCGCGCTCTGCAAGCGACCGTCCTTCAGCCAACGGTGCCGCTCGCCGGACGAGATTGTAAGGATGTCCTCCACTTCTCGAGGGATTACCGGGAGATCTTCGATATTCCGCATGACCTCGGACACAATTGCCGCTGCGGCTTCAACGTCGGGGTCAGAGCCCTCCGGCAGCCGCAAGCTGAGCACCCGGGATTCTAGGTGGAGCAGCGTTCTCAAGGGCAAGGGAAGACGCGCGCGCATCTCGAGGAAGATTCCCCTTGACCGGACCGACGATCCAAGCGTTGCCGCCGGAGAAAGAGGCCACTCTCCAACCAGCTTCGCGGTCTGGTCGATTTTTCGGCGTACAGGCATGGCCGTTAAATAGGTTCTACGGGCACGCAACTCAACGCCGAGGAATGACGAGCGGTGGTCCGCAGGATCGCCAATGCGGCGGCCGCATTGCGGACAGGAACATGGATGCGCACGTTCGAAGCCGAGCAAAATGGAGCGAATCGTCAAACCGGGAGTTAGGCTGCCTGGATGGGAGAGACAAGAATGAGTCCTACAACCGCCCCCGACAGCAAGGGCTACGTCACGCCAACCACCTCGGCGGCGGAAGGCCTCACCCCTGCTCTGGCGCGGAACATAGAGGCGTTGGTCGCGAGACGGAAACGCGACGCGAGGTCTGCATCCGTGGAGCAACGCACGGCCGCAGCTATCAGCAGCTTCGCCGGCAGCATGATGTTCGTTTATATTCACCTTCTCTTCTTTGGGGCGTGGATCGCACTCAATCTCGGCGTCGTAACCTTCATAAAGCCGTTTGATCCATCGCTGGTCATCCTGGCCATGCTCGCCTCGGTCGAGGCGATCTTTCTGTCGACGTTCGTTCTGATCAACCAGAACCGCATGGCGGCCGAGGACAATGCCCGGGCAGACCTCGATCTGCAGGTCAGTCTGCTGAGTGAACATGAGACGACCAAGCTCATCAAGATGGTCGAAGAGATTGCCAAACGGCTGGACGTGGACACCAAAGATGACGACGAGTTGAAGGAGCTCAAGCGCGACGTGGCGCCCGAAGCTGTTCTGGACAAGATCGAAGAGGCGGGCGAGCTGGCGGCGCCAAGTTGATCCCGCTGCCTGTGCTGGCGCTTCGGCACTCGCCAACCAGCGCGAGGTTCGCTTTAGCTGCTACTCTCCCTGAAGCGCTTTACGGCTGTGCCAACCGCAGCTCTCGTCCGAACACCACCACGCCCGCTCCTAACAACGGCGCGAAAGAAGGTAATTTCCCGAGGGTTTGGCTTGCTAACGCATGGATCCTTGGCGAGCCGCCATTCGCAAAATCGGCGAGGCGTTTGCCCAGCGACATGGTCAGCACCGTGTCGAAGACCGGCATTCCGGCATGTGACAGGAAGGCAGCGAACTCGCCGTTGTGCATGTGAGTGTCGACTCTGAGGAAAGACCCCGAATGGTCGGCTATGTGCGGCCGGACAACTGCCACGGCATCAGCATCGCTTTCGGCCATGACCGGTCCTACGACATGGCCTCGCCCGAATGGCCGGCAGAGCGCGAAAGCGTTCAGCTTGTCATTCATAGCCGGTTTGAGTGCGCGAAGAGTTTTTCAATAAGCGCTGTCCGCCTCCATGCATGATCGGCGAGACCCCGACGAACGGGCGCTAGCACCCTTCCGCCCTTAACGACCGCACCATGCCAACTGCGATCGGATCGTAGGGCTCCTTTTCATCACGGTTGTAGTTGATCGTAAACAGCGCGGCACGGTCGGTGCATACTTTGATGGCTCGGACGTATCTGATCTGGCCGCCCCTTCGCAGGTGGAGCATACCAGTCCCGTTTGCCACAGTCTGCGGCTTCGTGCGACGACGCGAACTGGTACCTGCAAGACTGCTCGTGGGGTGGAAAGCTCGCCGAGACAAGGATGCCATTCCCTGCGAATGTTTATGCTGAAGATATATAAAGGGTCGTTGGCGTCGGGAAGCCCCATGCGTAAGATGCAGACAGGTTTCGTGGAAACGCTGATCTGTGTCTTGGTAGTGTCCTCCTGGCCTTTCGCTCCTCTAGCTGCGTTAGATGCAAATCAGCCCACGGAAGTCCCTGCCTGCCATCCCATGACGGCAGCCAATCTGGCACTCGCGCGTCTTCCGAGTTTCCAAGGCGCTTGGGCCAAACCTATGTGCTCGCTGGGCACCTCATGGCGAGTCGGTCATCGAGGGCTAACTCGAATACTTCCGAACTGCACCCTATGCCATGTGGAGGGTCAAACCTTCGCAGGGCAACGCACAGTATTTGGATTGGCATCAGCTCAGGGAAGACTGGTCGATGATGTGAAAACCGCCGTGATCTCTTACGTCAAGTTTCATCCGGAGGCTGTCATGAGTTATGGTCACCGGCGGCAAGGACATCCGTCTCGCCGCCCCGCTACCGCCGAGCCGTAAGCGTGACGAGCAGAAGGACTAACCGAATGAAATGGCAGGCCATACCCGCCGTTGCATTGCTGATGGCGATGCGCTCTACATCCTGCAAACGGCGGCTGACCGCGGCTAGGGTCGAACGCGACAGAAGAGCCGGCCCGCGCTTGGCTCGTCGCGATTGGGGCGGCGCGAATCTCGACGCACCTCGCCCTTACAGACGACCTAGCGCCGCCTCCTGAGCAAGAGGCATTCCTTTAGTGGCCTAAATCGTCGTTGGACCGGAACAAAGGGGTCTGGCGCTTGTTGAGTGACACCCATTCAGCAAGGAACTTATCGATGAAACACCGCCTTCTAATGACAGCGCTGTCCACCTGCGCGGTCCTGACATTTGCCGTGCCGTCCTATGCCGCCGATAAAGCTCAGGACTTCGTCGACAAGGCCGCCGCCGGAGGCATGTTCGAGGTCGAGTCGAGCAAGATCGCACAAGGCAAGGCTCAAGATGAGGCAGTCAAAGATTTCGCGCAGAAGATGATCGACGATCACGGCGCGGCAAACGCCAAGCTGGAGACGATCGCCGGCGAGCAGAAACTGAAGGTGCCTGCCCAGACGGACGCCGCGCACAAGAGCGAACTCGACACCCTGAACACCAGCAAGGACGCATTCGACAAGTCTTACGTGCAGATGCAGCGCGACGCACATTCGGACGCTGTGAAGCTGTTCGAAGGCTACGCCAAGGACGGCGACAATGCTCAGCTCAAGACATTCGCGCAGCAGACGTTGCCGACGCTCAAGATGCATCAGGAAATGATCGAAAAGATCGCATCCGGCACCAGCGACAAGTCTTCCACGACGAGCTCGACGACGCCCGCGGTGTCCACGAGCGACACCAATAATCCGGCCGCGCCCGTGCCTGGCGCCAACAGCTTCACCGAAGCGCAGGCGAAATCGCGGATTCAGGATGCCGGCTTCTCCAATGTCAGCGCGCTGACGAAGGACGACCAAGGCATCTGGCGCGGCACCGCCCAGAAAGACGGAAAGCAGGTGACCGTAGCGCTCGATTTCCAAGGCAACGTGGTTGCCGGCGCTCAGTAACCGAACTCAGAAATGGAGTGAAACAATGACGACTGTCACCGGACTTTTCGATGATTATCAGGACGCATCCGACGCCGTAAGCGAATTAGAAGCGATCGGCGTGCCGCGAGACGACATCAGCATCGTGGCGAACAATTCCGACAATTGGTATCGGCAGGATGAGACTTCAGAAACCCGCGAAGATGCCGCCGCTGGTGCCGGCCTGGGCGCGCTCGTCGGCGGCGCGGGCGGCCTGCTCACGGGGCTCGGGATCATGGCGATCCCCGGTGTCGGGCCGGTCGTGGCGGCAGGCTGGCTCGCTGCTACGGCCGTCGGCGCGGTTGGCGGCGCTGTGGTTGGTGGAGCCGCAGGCGGCATAGTAGGGGCGCTGACGGAATCCGGTGTTTCGGAACGTGATGCCCATGTCTATGCCGAAGGCGTGCGCCGCGGAGGCAGTCTGGTGACTGCCAGAGTGGACGATCGGCTGACCGGCGAGGCCGAGCGCATCCTGCGAGGAGAGCGTTCCGTCAATCTTGACGAACGGCGCAGCGCTTACGAGTCCGCCGGATGGACAGGATTCGACCCTACCGCAGCGCCCTTTGATGACATCCAAGCGGAACGCGATCGCGTTCGCCGAATGACACCGCTGTAATCGATGAGGCCCCGTGGAACTCTCCACGGGGCTTTTTCTTCTCGGGCAGGATCGGGTCGTCACCGCTCGCGCAAGTCTCGAAGAGAACGTTCGGCTTCTTCCTTGAACTCGCTCCCAGAGAGAAGTTTTTCGACCTGCCAATTCGGCGGAACCGACGAACGAGATTGCCGTTCTCTCATCCCAATCAGGAGCGCTCAATGTTCAATCTATGGGTCGATCTCTCACTTTCGATACTGGAGGCGCAGCAAGTGATCTGGCTTAGAGGTATGCGAATTGCTAGTGGCGGCAAAGCGGCTGAACGCGAAGCTAAGTTGATGATCAGTGAAAAAATCGAGGCTGCCGGCCGCTCAATTATGATGCTCGCTGTGGGCGCACCAGCAAACAAGTTTGTAAGTTACTATGGCGGGAAGATTAGGGCCAATAGAAAGCGACTGTTGCGGTCGCCTGCTTGACCTAGCAGCTTGCGATCCGCCACAATGCAGTCAGCCAGGTTACTATCGGACGAGCGGATTGTTCAGCCAACGCGGCGTAGGTTCTTGCGCGACTGGGCCCCAAGGTCAAGGTCAAACTCGTTCACCATCGCTCTCTGGAACAGATAGACCAACGTTAACGGCGACGTTCTGCGCATCGTCCGAGTCGAGTTGATGCCCGTCCTGCTTGCAGCGTGGTGCAGAACGCGAGTGAGCATGTCGAGGTGGGAGGGTTCTAGGACTTGGCTGTGCATCTCAGCGCCTCGTGTTTGGGCGAGGGAGATGTCCGCGGCCAGCGTCCGTGCGCCATGACAAAACCGGACGGCGTACGAACCTTAAATTAGGCCTTTCGGGTGCGGTCGGCACATTTGAGGTTGCGCACAAGCGACGGCCTTTTAGAGCGCGTGCCGGAACATCTACCCGCTGAAAAGTTGGCCTGCGATTTGTTGCTCGATGTCACGTGAGTTCCGTAAACGCAAGCCATATGTAGGCCAGCGTAAGCTGAAGCAGCGCCCGAACCTAAGAAACCTTAACCTATCCACCCCATCTTCGGCGAGCCGCGTCACTCGGTGAGGGTAGGCCCGGCCCCACCTCGCCTCCCGGCGGCAGACCCGGGCCGACTCATTCCGTTCGCGTATACAAGGTCAGCGAGGCGAGAAAGGAAATTAAGTAGTCCCGTCTCAGGATCTGGATCGTCGCCCGTCACCGCCGTAATGCCCCAACGCGCCAGCACAGCTTCCTCGACAGGATCACGATTTGCCATGAAGATAAACGAGGGGGGCCGATCCGCCTCATAGCCCGACCGGCTCCAAGTCTGCCAGAGCCGATGCAGAAGCAGCCGGATGTTCAGGTCGGAAAGGCTGTAGCCAATAAACAGAACCGTACTGCCCAATGCGTCCGAACGGAACCTCACGTCGAGCGGCGAGTCGAACGACAGTCGATCAAGATAATCGGTTTCCGTGAGGACTAAGGAGGAATCGTCATCGAAGTCGCCATGGAACTTCACGATGTAGGGGACGTCCCTGCGAGCCTTCGAGACATCCCTCGCATTGGCCACCTTCACGTATTCGACGCCATGTATTTCAAAGGCGACTTCAAGGTTTCGATCATAGTTCGTCGTATAGATCACCGGGAAGTTCAGCGCGACGATGAGACGGTGCAATTCGGACTGTTCGATCTTATCGCGGCTGACGGTCCAGTGCCGGTCCATCCAACTGCGCAGCGGTCCGATGCTGCCATGCTCGATGCGGTAATACTCGGCCAGAGTCTGGAAGCGGCCGCGTTGCCTGCCAAGGTCCACTTCCAAGCCGAGTTCATCCGCCATTCGCTCGATCAGCTTCTCCCAGGACGGCAGGCCGACGCTCATCGAGACGCCTGCCCCAACAAACAGCACCGCGTCGCGTTCTCGAATGGATTTCGCGAGCGGAACAAGAGGATCGCTGGTCATTGCCGATCCAAGAGAGGATGATTGCCCGCCACTGGATCGGCAGTCGTCTCAACGGCAGCATCGACACCCTGTACGCCAACGCGCCAATCACGTCCTGCCCAGCTGTTGCTCGTCCCGGATCGACGCAATTTTACCTACCAAGCGGGTTATGCGAGAGCTCCCTCAACTCCCGCTCGTCTGACATGCCGGTCATGAAATTGGCGACCAGTCGCAATGAGCGCGCCTCTCTTTGGGCTTCGCTTTCATTGGCCGTTGCGCCAGCTTCCAGCACGTGCCTCAAAAACCTCACCTTATCCGGCGTGAATGTGCCCTTCGAACTCTTGTGATTGGCATCGTCTTCTCCATAGGCGAGCTGATCTGCATCGCTTGCCGAAAAGCGATTGGGATCCCGGACGTCGCTTTCAGCGCTGTCACGAAACTGAAAAGAGTCATACGGCCGCGCACGACGTGCTCGCATCAGCTTGTGGGTCCACCTGCTTGCCG
This sequence comes from Mesorhizobium sp. CA6, assembly GCF_020165035.1. NCBI lineage: Bacteria > Pseudomonadati > Pseudomonadota > Alphaproteobacteria > Hyphomicrobiales > Phyllobacteriaceae > Mesorhizobium > Mesorhizobium sp. CA6. Next base: position 46,554 of record NZ_JAIUHI010000012.1, read on the forward strand.
ACAGGGTTGCGCAAGGAATGAAAATTGGCCTGGTCCGCCGTCGGGGCTTAGGCCGCGAACTTCCGGTCGTTTGCTGTAGACACATGAACTTCCGGTCGTTTGCTGTAGACACATGATTGGCCGCTCTCCGCCTGGACGCGACCGAACTACGCCCGAAAGACATTGTTCCCAACGGCGATGTTCCCAGCGGTGGTCTGTTAGATCTCCAAGGTTCCCCGCGATCGGCAAGGTCGAGGCGGCCAACGCCTTCCTTGACCTTGTGGTGGACGGATAAACGCGCAGGTGCAGGCTTCTGCGGGCCGAACCGACAATCAGTAGTGCATAGACGCTGTTGAAGAAGAGGTCAGCGGAGCTAGCTACGCCGTCTGATGCGATACCGTCTCAACTCCGACGTTGGGCTCGCTCTCGATGGCTCGGGCCTATCCGTCCACGTCACCCAGCACGATATCGATAGATCCCAGTACGGCCGTGACGTCCGCGAGCAGGTGAGTGGCTTGCCCGCGCTCAAGGCGGCGGAAGCGCATGGCGCGCGATATGCCGCGGGCCTGCGCTGCCTCTATCTGGACCATGCCATCTTTCTCGACCTGGGCTCCGCGGTGGCAAGACCCGGGGAGCAGCCGCCGACGTTGTTGGCTGGCTGAGATACGAGCCCTGTCGCGATCCTCTTTCGAGGCGCCGGCGTGCGAGCCCCTTCCCTCAAACTGTGTGCCCCTTTCCCTGGATGGTCCGCCTGATCCAGGAAGCTTGCACAAGGAATGTCATAGAGCCCGATGACCATGGTCGCTGTAGGTTTTGTAGCAACAGCGAGGGGGATTCAAAGATCCCTGTTTCGATCTAACCTCGAAGAAATCGCAGGTGGCAACCATGGAAGCGATCTTTGACGACATTGCAGCAGCCCTGAAAGCCCCGCCCATCGCGCTTGCGGGCTCGCTACGCGCTTTGGCGCTGCGTCTGGCCGAAAGCCACGAGCGCGGCATGAAGGCTCGCCGGCAGATCAACAAGAATAGCTCCGAGCAGGTGATGCTTGGCAAGGTCATCTTGAAGGAAAAGCCGGCGGAAGCGCGCGCCGGTTCGACTGGAAAGCCTCGCCGGCACTGGTGGGCCTCCGAGAGGTCGAGAAGCTGATCAAGGCCCGGCCTGGTGGAAACGGTGCCAGAAACCGACGACGCCGACGTCTCTATCCGCGCCGCGGCGTTCTCATGCACTCTCGGATGCTTCGCTGAAGCCGCCGAGCGTATGCCCGAATCTCAGTTCCGATCGAACATGCTGCCGCGCCGCGCCGCGCACACCAGCCGCCGACCTCGTGGCGAGCGTGCTTGAACGGGAATGGTGGCGCAGGTGGCCGGTAGGGCGAGGCGAGTGACTCCCTCCGAAATCGATAGGTTATGCGCCGCCTGTTGCGTGGGCTAAAGCCCGAGCGTTTCGCCCGTCCCCAGCCGGGTGAAGTGTGCCACCGGCCGGTGCGTGGCTGCTGCAAACTCCTCAAGCGCGTCCTCGACGTCGTCGACCGCGGCCGCAGTCCGCTCCATCTGGTGCAGGATCCGGACCACGAGCATCGCCGTCTTGGCACCGCGGAACAGTTGGCTCCCGTGCATCGATGCGGTGTTAAAATCTGAGATCTGCATGAGTGTTGTTGCTCGTCAGTGCGCGGTTGCTGGTGGGGCGATCTTCAGCAGGCGACGCTTGGCCGCCTTCGCGCGCGCTTGCCCGTTTCGGATGCGGCAGCACAGCGCAATGCTCACAGCGATACCATGGTTATCGTGGAGCATGGCCGTCGCTTGCTTCAGCGACTGGTCAGCTCGCTTTGCGTGCTGCCGGGCAGCCGCCATTTCGAGAACTGCAAGTTCGACCGTCATCCCGTTTCCTCCGCGGGTTTGGTCCCTTCAAAAAACCAATCGGCGCCAGGGCTTTTTGTTCCTGCGACGGTCGGGCGCAGCCGTGGTCACAGCAGCCCCACCGGGGAAGGTGTTTCGCTGCAGCCCTTGGGTGCCGACACGGTAGTGTGCTGAGAGTTCTGCAAATTCGCTGAGAGAGGGCGGTCGTGGCTGGCTGGTGATTGTTCACGTTGCCGGCGCGCTAGGCTGCTTCCTTTCAGAGCGCGTCGCGTCGGGTGGGTGCCTTCCGCAATCCAACGCTTCACACTCGATAAACAGCCCGTCGAGTGCGCATGGCAGGCGGGCTCTTTCACATGCCTAATAGACCATAGCAGGTAGCGTAATGGGACCTCAGTCCTCATTGCAGCACGAGGGATTATCGAACAACTTTTACTTACCGCCGAGTTTGAAACCACGTCCCCCCGGAATAGGTGCCGGCGGCTAGGCCCGGCTCGCATAATCCTGTGTCACCCTTGATCTGCGAGCCGGGCTTTGCGCCGAAGCAGTTCATCATTTGGCAAAATCCTTTGGCGGCTCCTCTGCAATTCTGAATTCGTGGACGGTGCCTTCGCGTTCGTCGACAACCCGAAACCAGTGCTCTTGCAAGCCCTTGGTGGAGATCGCCTTTCCGTCAGGGTCTCTGCGGCGCTGAGCGCATCAGGTGCCTCTGCAGATGTCGTGGCAACGATGCGTTCGCCATAGATCTCTTCGATTTGAAAGCGCGCCATCGGAAGACTCCTGAAACCAATGGCAACGCTCCCCGAAAGAGAAGGTTCACGGTCCAATTAAGATCAGTGGAACCTAATATGCGGCTTCCGCTTATGGAAAAATGAGCACACGCGGCGCCAATTTCCTCGAACGTTGGATGGCAGAGCATTTGCCCGAAGTGGTGACGGACGACCCTGCCGCGATAAGCGATCTGACCGACCAAGCGATGGAAGCTGCGGACCGAGAGGGCATCGAGGTCAGCGAGATTTACGAGGAAGCCGGAAGCGTGTTCGAGGTTATCGCCCAGGCGATGCAGCACCGCGATGGCAGTTTGCCCGAGACCGATCTCACCGAATTCGACCTCCTGGCCGGCCGACTGTCGCGAGAAGCGAAGCTCACGGAAGCACAGGCTCGTGATCTGATTGAGCGCTTCGGTACGGATTGGGAAAAGCTCCTCAATGAAGCTCATTTCCTGAAAGAGGTTGATGGTCGGCTGAGGCAGGAATAAGCGCCAGACCACCGAAACCACGCTGGCCGGCTGGTTCGACGGCTCCGGGAAAATTCGCCTCGATGAGGAAGTCGTCGGTCTTGGCTCGTGCGGTTACACATTGACAGTGTTCTCTAGCGACGCACTGACTGAAGACCCCGACGACGAAGCAGATGAAGAGGCGAATCTGATCGCGAGTTACACCCCGGAAGTTCGCCTACGGTCGCTAGTATCCGCAGGTCCAGGCGCAGCCGAACTGCGCGATGCCGACGAGCATCGCTGTGCCGTCGTTCCGGTCCGCCCCGCAAAACGTCCGCTTGGGCGCTTATCTGCCGTTCGTGGCAGCTATCGGAACGACCACGAGCCACCCAGATGACGGTGCGACATGATCCCGGTGCGATCGAAGCGAGAGTCGAATTTTCTTCTCATTCGGGGCCGGATGCGGAAGGGCAGCTTCAGGTCTTCGGATGCGCGATAGCGGACGTTTACCGTGGGTGCCATGAAGTCTCGACCTGATCCAAAGCCGACGTAGGCGCATTAAATCAGGCGGTTGCTTTCAGCAAGGCGACGCGCCCGCCGCATCGTGCCGTCGGTGTCGGCGATCTTTCGTCTTGCGGCTTCGTCGCTTCTGATCGTCAGCCGCTTCGATAGGACTTTTGCGGCCTCGACAATTGCGACCGGAGCATCCGGGGTTTTCAAGTATCTCATGATCATTATCCTTTCAGGCAAAAAATGAAAGCGAGCGCGGAGCAGCTGCCCGCTCCGGCAAGTTATGCATGGCGACAAGGTTACTTTCGTACGATCCCGGCCAGCAGTGCCGAATCGAAATCGGAGTTGCCGGTATAGTCGCGGATCAGAAGCGCGGCGTCTCCGTGCCATTGATCCTCAGGGATCCGATTTTCGATGACCGATGTTCTGAAGGCGTCGCGCGGGATTGCAGTCAAAAGTCGAAATCACATCGGCGGAATGATCGTTGTCCACAATCCGACTGCCATCGAGGGGCGGGAGTATGATGGACGCTCTCAAGCGCCGGTGCCCATGTTCTGGCCGGCCGACAATGGGGCTGTACGCCCCCGACAGGTGGTTAGCGAATCATTCCGGCGGATTTATTCTTTGGTACATCGCTACAAGTCAGCGGCCGGCCTCTTCCCGCCGCTTGGCGTCTTGATCGTTCAGCCGGCTGACCATCTCGTACGCTTGGCCGGCATTGATGCCGACCATGATCTTGTGATCGGACTCGGCGGGCTGGCCGGTGAAGACGTCGAAAACGGTCCAGCTGTCCGGAGGGTCCATACAAGCGCGTAGCGGTTTGCCACATTCCGCGTCCTTTCGTTTTCGCCCGCCGCCGATCGGTTCAGGTTTGCAGAATGAAAAATACCGCCGCCAGGACAAGTACTGTCCACAGCACCACGCCGAGGTTCAAAGCCAGGTCCCTGCGCGACGAGAGACCTTCTCGCATACGGGCCGCCAGGTTCGTCATATTGCTGGATGTGGCCGAAGCCGCCACGATGGCGACCGGCGACTTGACCCCAAGCCTGCCGAACACCGGGGGTAGCGTCGGTTCACGCACGGCCGTATCCTGGCGCCAAGATCTCAGTATCCCATTCCGCCCATGCCGCCGCCGCTAGGTGAAGGTGCGGCATCCTTGGTCGGAATGTCGGTGATCATGGCTTCGGCGGTGATCAAAAGCGCTGCGATCGAGCCGGCATCCTGCAGTGCCGTGCGCACCACCTTTGCCGGATCGACGATGCCTGCCTTGATCATGTCGACATATACCTCGTTCTGGGCGTCAAAGCCCTGATTGTGGTCCTTGCTGTCGGCAAGCTTGCCGACGATGATCGACCCTTCGACGCCGGAATTCTCAGCGATCTGGCGCATCGGCGCTTCGAGCGCCCGGAGCACGATCGAGATGCCCGCGGTGACATCGGCATTACCGCTGGTCAGGCCCTTGAGCGCCGACCTGGCGCGCAGCAGCGCCACACCACCGCCGGGCACGATGCCTTCCTCGACAGCTGCGCGCGTGGCGTTCAGCGCATCGTCGATACGGTCCTTCTTTTCCTTGACTTCCGACTCCGTAGCACCGCCGACGCGGATCACCGCAACGCCGCCGGAGAGCTTGGCCAGCCGCTCCTGCAGCTTTTCCTTGTCGTAGTCGGACGTGGTTTCCTCGATCTGACCCCTGATCTGGGCGACGCGCGCCTGGATGGTGGCCTTGGCGCCGGCGCCGTCGATGATCGTGGTGGTGTCCTTGTCGATCAGCACGCGCTTGGCGCGACCGAGCATGTCGATGGTGACGTTTTCCAGCTTGATGCCGAGATCCTCCGAGATCATCTGGCCGGCGGTGAGCACGGCGATGTCTTCCAGCATCGCCTTGCGGCGATCGCCGAAGCCCGGCGCCTTGACGGCCGCGACCTTGAGGCCGCCGCGCAGCTTGTTGACGACCAGCGTGGCCAGCGCCTCGCCTTCGACGTCCTCGGAGATGATCAGCAGCGGCCTACCGCCCTGCACCACCGCTTCGAGGATCGGCAGCATCGGTTGCAGGTTGCCGAGCTTCTTTTCGTGGATAAGCACATAGGGCTCGTCCAGTTCGACGCGCATCTTGTCGGCATTGGTGACGAAATACGGGCTGAGATAGCCGCGGTCGAACTGCATGCCCTCCACGACGTCGAGCTCGGTCTCGGCGGTCTTGGCTTCCTCGACAGTGATGACGCCGTCATTGCCGACCTTGTCCATGGCCTTGGCGATCATCTCACCGACGCTGGCATCGCCATTGGCGGCAATGGTGCCGACCTGCGCGATCTCGGCCGACGACTTGACCTTCTTGGCCCGCGCCTTGATTTCCTCAACCACGGCGGTGACCGCCTGGTCGATGCCGCGCTTGAGGTCCATCGGGTTCATGCCGGCAGCGACCAGCTTGGCGCCTTCGCGCAGGATCGAGGCGGCCAGCACCGTGGCGGTGGTGGTGCCGTCACCGGCAAGGTCGTTGGTCTTCGAGGCCACTTCGCGCACCATCTGGGCGCCCATGTTTTCGAACTTGTCGGTAAGCTCGATTTCCTTGGCCACCGTCACACCGTCCTTGGTGATGCGCGGCGCGCCATAAGCCTTGTCGATGATGACGTTGCGGCCCTTGGGGCCGAGCGTCACCTTGACGGCGTTGTTCAGGAGCTCGACGCCGCGCAGCATGCGGTCGCGCGCGTCGGTGGAGAATTTGATTTCCTTGGCAGACATGATCGTTGATCCCGTTCGAAAATTGGAGTGCGCCGTTTGCCGTGAAGACTGCCCGGTCAGGCGGCGTCCTTGACGGCCATTGTCTTGTCGACAATGCCGGTCTCGCTCTTGTCGATGATGCCCATGATGTCGGCTTCCTTCATGATCAGAAGGTCCTCGCCATCGATCTTGACCTCGGTGCCGGACCATTTGCCGAACAGGATGAAGTCGGCGGCTTTCACATCGGGCACGATCAAGGCGCCGGCTTCGTCGCGTGCTCCCGGGCCGACGGCGATCACTTCGCCTTCCTGCGGTTTCTCCCTGGCATTGTCGGGAATGATGATGCCGCCCTTGGATTTGGTATCGCCTTCGGCGCGGCGAACGACGACGCGGTCGTGGAGTGGCCGGAATTTCATGGGGAACTTCTTTCTGTGGCCCGCATTGGGCGGGCCGCTGCCTCTGTATAGGCGGGTTGGCACTCGATAGATAGGAGTGCCAGAATTATTTCTCGCAGATGGCCAAGAATTCGAATGAAATAATTCGAGCCGCGCAGAAATTCATCCGCGCTCGTGGGAAATTTTCTGCCGGCTTGAATTTTGCGGGCGTGCGTCTGTTATTTCAAGGGACAAATAAAAAGCGTCTCGACCTTGTTTAGAACTCAAATGAGGCGCATAGGTAAAACTCGTTGATTTGGTCGAGTTGGCTTTGTGTCAAGCCCCGCCATTCACCGCCGGATTCTCGAAAACGAGTGCAGCGCCGGTCCGGCGCACATTTCGTTCCGTTCGAACCCCTGGAATGACATCGACGCTGACCACGGATGTACTGGCAGCCTCGGGCATCATTCCGGTGGTTCGAGTGGGAATGATACGGAAACGCGCAGGCGCGGGTTTCCGCTGAAAGCCGCAACAAATGACCAGCCGCACCACACCAACTATCGTTCGCTTCAAGTCGGCGTTTTCGCTGCCCGGCTTTGATGCACCGCAACCACCCGGGGATTACCGCGTCGATCACGACGAGGAAGCCCTCGAAGGAGCTTCCCTGATCGCGTGGCGCCGCGTCGCCACCTTCATTCACCTGCCGGCGATCTCCGCAAGCGGTGCTACGCGGCAGATGGTGCCGATCGAACCGGCATCGCTCAAAGCCGCACTGGAGCAGGACCAGAGACAATGATGAGAACCACGATGATGCAACGCAACGCACACCCGGTCCGCCGCGAAGCCGCAACGCATCTATTTGCCCTCGGGCAGGCTGTCCGGCTGAAGGGCGGCTTCGGCACGTTTCCAAAGACTTCGGAAATCTACCGGATCACAGCCAGACTCCCGCCGAGGGAAGATTCGGCGCAGTACCGCATCCGCAACGACGGCGAACTTCATGAACGGGTGGCGACGCAAGACAGTCTCGAACCGGTCGCCACATCGCCGGGTGACACCATAGCGCTCATCGACAGGACGTTCGCACATGGCAAAGGGACCGAAACGCTCGAGCCGGGAAATCAGGAAGCCGAAGCAGGAAAAGGCCCTGCCCAAGCCTAAAAGCGTGTTCGGCGCCCACACCAGACTTCCTAACATCAGTACCCCTCGCGGCTAAGGCGAGAACTGACACAGCGAGATGGATGATGATGAAGGTCATGATCGAATTCTATCGCACCCGAGAAGCGGACGATGCGCATGCCGTGCTCGGCCGCGAGACGGCGGAAGCCGCCGACCTCGACGATGCGATCGAAATTGCCAGGCTTTTGGCTGGGACCCTGAACATGCCGCAGCGGCCGGACGCCATGACGATCGCCGATGCGAATGGCGCAACGCTCTATTCGGGCGTTCTCGCCGGGGAGGCGAGTAATGAGGAAAGGCTAACATCATGAGTGGCCATAACAACGAAAGCTGTCGGACCCGCAACTTCGCCGCGCTTGCGGTCTGGGAAAATGAGGGCGGCGCGTCCGGGCGCGATTTCTATGGACCATCAAATGGCCGTCGAGTGGAAGTTGGTCGCTCCTGGACCGACTTCCACGTTTTCAGCGCGCAACGCCGTCCGCCTCACCGATCATGACGGCTTGCTTCTTGGTCGATGTCGAGGCGCTCGCGAAATCGGATATCGCTTTGGCCGAGACCGGGCCTGCTGAAACAAGGTACCTTTCAGCATTCGAGGCCTTGCTGGTGTCCATCCATGATGTTGCTTGCCAAGCCTACTCCCGCAACCGTCGCGAATCCTGCACTCTGACCCCCGCTGATTTCCGGCAGGAAAGATCCACATGCTGATCCGCTACGGCTATGAGATCACGCTGACCTGCCAGCAACCGACCGCATTGGTATGCCTGCTATCGGTCCACGACGACCGCGCGGCCGACATCAGGATCCCCGAAACGGTCTTCACCACGCCCGATGTTCCGACATCGACCTACCATGATGTCTTTGGCAACCGATGCCGCCGGCTTGTCGCGCCCGCGGGCGACCTGACGATGTGGGGCGATGCAACGATCGAGGATGACGGCAAGATAGACAGGCTGCTGCCAGCTGCCCGCGAAGTAGCGGTGTGGGATTTGCCGGACGACTGCCCTGTCTATCTAATGGGCAGCCGCTACTGCGAAACCGATCGTCTCAGCCAGGCGGCGTGGGACATGTTTGGCGCCACTGCCCCAGGTTGGGGCCGCGTGCAAGCAATCTGCGACTTCGTCCACGGTCATATTCCATTCGACTACATGCAGGCCAGATCGACGCGAACGGCCTTCGAGGCGTACCAGGAACGCATAGGCGTCTGCCGCGACTTCGCCCATCTCGCGCTGACTTTGTGCCGCTGCCTCAATATTCCTGCACGCTACGTCAACGGACATCTCGGCGACATCGGGGTCCCGGTCGTCGACCCCATGGACTTCAGCGCCTGGATCGAGGTCTTCCTGGACGGTGCTTGGCATACTTTTGATCCCCGAAACAACACGCCCAGGATTGGCAGGATCGTCGTCGCCCGCGGCCGCGATGCGGCCGACATTCCGCTCATCAACTCCTTCGGCCCGCATGTTCTCAAAGGGTTTCGGGTCTGGACCTACGAAGTGCAGAACCTTCATCTCACATGAACAATTTGCAGGCGGGGCGCGGCCTCTCGATCTGTTGAACTAGGGGCCGTTGCTGGCGCCAAGCGGATCGTCTGCTAGTGGCGTACCATGACTTCCAGCGCGGTCGCCTGGGACGTCCGCTTTTAGACAGGGGCACAGCTAACTTTGAGGACCGAAATTGGGCGCGAAGCGGACATTCTCTGATTAGGGTGGCGCAAACGTCCACGCTTCTGGCGCATCGAAGTGATTGATGGTTGTGGCAATGCAAGCTGCAAAGTTACGCGATGTGAGGTCCGATGTCGCCAGCCCTGACCCCTTCGTTTCATTTGCGATCAGGCAATCCGTCCCTATCCGCAGACGCTCCATATAGGCTCGGTAGGCAAACTGCGGTCACGCTTCTTGCCGGTCGTTTCGACGAGAATTCCAGCTTCAGCCAGCGCTTCGATCGCGAGGGTTGCCGTTGCCTTGCTGGCAGCAAGGCACGGCCATGTTCCTTGCCTGATCCACTAGATACAATCTCTTTACTAACAACGATTGTGAGTCAAGAGATCGTTTCTTAGCGAAAGCCGCTGGAAAAGGCTTCGTCTACAGGACGTTGCCTGGCAAATTTTGACGACGCCAAACCGGAAGAATCGGCTATTGGCCGCCCGCATCTCCCAATGCTCCTATCAGTGCCTGAAATTTTCGAATATGAAACTGCTCTCCCGTAAAATATCCGATTTCTGCCGCCTCCGTATCTCCAGCGTTCTGCCGCCTCATGAGGCTGAGCGCGTTCGGGAGTATATGCTGGATCTGATTGCACAGCGTCGGCAGCCGCCCCGCAAGGTCCGTGTCTACGACTGGAATGAAATCGCCTCTCACTGCGACGTCGACACAGACGCATTAGCCCGCGCACGGAAAGCTATCGAGCCGGGGCTTGACGCTATTGCGCGCGCCCTGAAAAACGACCCAAAGCCTGCCATCCCCTCCCCCCGATCGCACTCTGCAGAAGTGCCCGGCCGGGCTCGAAACGATAGGGGTAAAGGATTACCCGGCCGGCCACCCATTGGTCAGCCCAGCGAGGCACCGAAACAGGAGCACCAGCAAAGATGCGTCTTACGACCAGAACACCTTCTACGAGGCTCGGCGGCTGACGATCCAGCGCTATGGGATCTACAATCCTTACACGAAGCGGGGCGCCATTGCCGGGCTTTTGCCGCACGGACCGCATAATGTGCGTGACGTCCTGGCGACCCATATTCTGAAGCAGACCGGCTCCTACGAGCAGGCCAGCTATGCCATTCAGGACACGCCCGACATGGTCGCCCACCACTACGGGCGCTTTCTACCCCAAGACAAGGCAGCACTCGCTGCGCGAATTCTGAACCAGGTTTGGGAAGCGGCGTGAGTCAGCCCGGACTCTTCGACCATGCGAACGACTGCTGGCGTCATCGAAATCTCTTCTCCTATCAACGCGACGCTCACGGACCGCCTTATTCGTACGCTTTCGAGAAGCTCTGCGTTAAGTGTTGCTGGTGCGATAGCAGAAGAAGGAAACTGGACAACCGGAACGACAATTGAGCAGGCCGGCCGAGCTAACCACCTGTGATGGCACACTAAAATCTGAGGATTTTCGCGTAACCCCTTGATATTTATCATACGGTTGGCCCGGAGGTGTAGTAAGAATTTTGATTTCATTGCGTTTTTCGTGGGCCAAATCTACGACGCTCCCCGTGTCGCTCCGTATGCTTCCGCGAAGCAACCGACGACTACCTGCCCGAAGTCTCCATTGCCGCCGTCTCAGGCCTTGGTTCACAGGTTCAAATAATGGACGCCCAGCCACTGAAACCGACATTCGCTGGTCGTCTGGGTTTGATCGGCCATGGACTCCGAGATGGCGCGGATACCCGGAACTCTCCACCGCTTTCCGGATTGTGATTTTCGGCAGACCACCGCCAAACCGAGTGCTTACCGCGTTATCGCCGCATTCCGAGCTAGCCTCGAGGGACCGGCCTCCCAATGAATGTTCGAGATGATCGAATTGGGGCCAACACCGGACCGGCAGGTCTTGACCGCAATCAGGGAAAAGCAGCGGTTAGGCGAAACACCTTAGTTCGCAGCTTCGGCAGCAGAGAGCCCATGAAAGTCGCAATCAATGCCTGCATGCAAGATGCTGACTGCCTTGAACGTGATTGTCCATTCCGGCAAATCCTGGCAAACCACCCCGGCAGTTGATCGAAATCACAGCCGCTCTTGTACGGTGGTCTTCCAAACGGTACCGGCGACTATAGGGGAAAGGTAGAAAGCCGGTCATTTCGCCCATCCGGCCCCAAAGCGCCGCTGGATATAGAAGCCGCTCAGCCGAACATCGATTCTCTCAGCGACTAAGGCGGGCTCCGCATGTGCCTCAACAATCGGCCTCCGTTGTCGGTGTCATCGCACAGCGCTAGATTAAGCTTATGACATCGCAGACTCCGCTCGTTGTGGGTATCGGCGCCTCGGCCGGGGGTATTCCGGCACTTGAGGGTTTTTTCCGAGAACTTCCGAACGACAGCGGGATGGCATTTATCATTGTAACCCATCTCAGCCCCGAACGGCGTAGCCTGCTGCACGAGGTCATCGGCCGTTATACTGCGATTTCCGTTCTTGTTGCCGAAGAGGGCGCGGAGCTGCGGGCGAACACCGTACATGTCATGCCCGAGGGCAAGATCCTTACGGTAAGGGATGGCAGACTGCGGCTGACGGACGACGATCCCGTGCACCGGGAACGCAAGCCGATCGATATCCTCTTCGCCTCGTTGGCCCAAGATCAGGGCGAGAATGCAGTTGGCATCGTGCTCTCCGGGGGAGATTCCGATGGAACGCTGGGGGTCAAGGCGATCAAGGAGAGCGGCGGCATTACCATGGCGCAGGCGCAAGATGGTTCGGGTCCGCGAAATCCGGAAATGCCCGCCAGCGCCATGGCAAGCGGTCTGATCGACTTTGCCGAGCCGGTCGAGCATATGCCTGAACGACTGCTCCAGATCCGGGACAGCCTCAGCGCATTCGATGGTCTCATCAATCATCAACAGGACCGGCAACGCGACGAAGTTCAGCGCGTTCAAAAAGAGGTTTCGAGCCTGCTGCGCAGCCACGCGGGACACGACTTTTCCGGATATAAGCCTCGGACCTTTATGCGCCGTGTCGCCAGACGGATGAAGGTTGTTCACTTGCAAACGCTCGAGGCCTACCTGCAGCGCCTCCACGATGACCCTTCCGAGGTGCTGGCGCTGTTCCGGGACCTGCTCATCAACGTCACCAATTTCTTCCGCGACAACGATGCCTTCTCAGCACTGAAGGAACAAGTCGTGCCGAGGCTGTTCGACGGGCGCGGTGCCGACGAAACGATCCGGCTGTGGGTGCCCGGATGCGCGACCGGGGAAGAAGTCTATTCGCTGGGCATTCTGATGCGCGAGCAGATGGAGAGACTCGAGATCACGCCCCGGGTTCAGATCTTTGCCACGGATATCGATGAGGAGGCGCTGTCGGTCGCACGGGCTGGACGCTATCCGCCCGCCCTTTTGGCGGACGTGAATGCCGAGAGGCTCAAGCGCTTTTTCCGCCGCGACGGTGTCAGTTATGTCGTCTCCAAGGATGTGCGCGAGATCTGCATCTTTTCTCCGCACAACGTCATCTCCGATCCGCCGTTCTCGCGCATGGACCTCGTCTCCTGCCGGAACCTGTTGATCTACCTCGGCGGTGAACTCCAGAATCAGGTGATCCCGACTTTTCACTACGCTCTCAAGCCGGGGGGCTATCTCTTCCTCGGTACCTCTGAAGGCGTCGCCCGGCACGCCGATTTGTTTGCGCCGCTCGACAAGCAAAACCGTATCTTCCAGGCCCGCGACCATGGCGGCGTGTCGCGGTTGCGCCGTCTACCAATGGCCGTAGACCATTCAGGCCTGCGGCAGCGGGGCGTTACGTCTGATCGGGACCATTTTGATGCAAACGGCGTCCAGCTGCGCCAGCGGGCCGAGTTGCAGGTTCTCGAACGGCATGCGCCGGCGCATGTAGTGATTACTCACGATGGAGAGATCCTCCACTATTCCTCGAACACCGACCGCTTCCTCGGAATGCCGAAGGGCGCGCCCAACCGGCACCTGTTCGATCTAGCACGGCGCGAGCTGCGAGCCGATCTTCGGGCGGCTCTGCGTCAGGCAATGGAAACAGGACGCTCCGCCAGCCGTCAGGTGTTGATGCTCGACCAGAACGGCGAGAGCGGCAATATCACCAACCTGACGATAGAGCCTCTAGGCGGGCCTAAAGGGCGTGAATCGCTGTATCTTGTGCTGTTCACGCCGGTCGGGCACCGGCGGCACCCGTCCACCGTCGAAGGCGCGGAGCGGCAAGCAGAAGAAGCAGAGGCGGCGGCGGAAGGCGAGCTGCAGGAGTTGCGCGAACGTCTCCAGTCCACAATCGAGGAATACGAGACCGCCATTGAGGAGCTTAAGTCGTCCAACGAAGAACTGGTTTCCGTCAACGAGGAGGCTCAGTCGACGAACGAAGAGCTTGAGGCCTCCAAGGAGGAGATGCAGTCGCTCAACGAGGAACTGACGACGATCAACGCAGAACTAGCGAGCAGCGTTGAGGATCTCGATCGCGCGAACACCGATCTGAGGAACCTGTACGCCGCCACGCAGATCGCCACGGTATTCCTCGACGGCAATCTCGTGATTCGTAACTTTACTCCCGCCGCGGCCGATTTCTTCGGCCTGCGTCAGGCGGACATCGGAAGGCCCCTGACCGAATTGGCGGGGGCGTTGCAGTATCCCGATCTCGATACGCAGGTGCGCAAGGTCTTTCGCTCAGGCGAAGGCATCGAACGCCAGCTTTCCGCTGAAGACAGCGGAACGCACTACCTTGTGCGCCTCGCTCCATACCGCAACCACGATGAGGAGGTCGGCGGTGTCGTCATCACCATCGTGGACGTCGCCTCGCTCGTGCGAGCGGAGCAACAGCAGAAGGTTCTGATTTCGGAATTGAACCACCGGGTCAAGAATATGCTCGCGGTGGTCATCAGCATTGCAAAGAGCACACGCAAGACGGCGCCCTCCCTAGAGCAATTTTCGGACACCCTGATTGGTCGCTTACATGGGATGGCCCGCGCCTATTCGCTTCTGTCCGAGGCCGACTGGACGAAGGTGTCGATCCGGGATCTCGTCCGTGCGGAGGCTGAGACGTTCGGCGTAGAGCGCCTGGAGCTGGATGGGGCCGAGGTCGCCCTTGCGCCGCAGCACGCGCTTTCGCTGGGCATGGTGATTCATGAAATTGCGACAAACGCAGCCAAATACGGTGCTCTATCGAACGGGACCGGCGGTGTCTCTGTTAATTGGAAGCATGAGCACGGACGCATCCGGCTTCAATGGATCGAAAAAGGCGGCCCCAAAGTCCAAGCGCCGGAACGAAAGGGCTTCGGCCTTGTTCTGGTCGAGGGACAGGTGAAACAGCAATTGGGCGGCGAGTTGGACGTAAGGTTTCCCCCAGAAGGATTTGTTCTCGAATTGAGCTTTCCGCTGTAAGGCTAAAAGTAATGGACCAATGGTAGAGGGTGAAAAAGATGGCAGGCTGCGGCAGCTTGCTGTCCTGATCGTTGAAGATGAGTGGCTTGTTGCCATGGACCTGGCCGACGAATTGGCGGCGGCGGGATATCGTGTAATCGGACCGGCGCTTTCCGTCTCGCAGGCTCTTGAGCTCCTTGAGCAAACGACAGTCGATGGAGCCCTTCTTGACGTCAATCTGGGGGGAGAGACTTCATATCCCGTCGCGGAGAGCCTACTGGCAAAGGGCATTTCCTTTGCGTTCGTCAGCGGATATGCGGCTAGCCAGCTTCGGGCGGACTTCAAAGATTTCCTTCTGCTCAGCAAGCCCGTGCAGGCCGATGCGCTGCGTAGCGGCCTTGAACGAATGCTGCAACAGGACGTCTAGCCAAACCACATGCCAAAGAAGGTGCGGCACATTCTGTGGGTCTTGCCAGTGTGTGTTGGAAAATGCGTGCTGTTCCTGATCTCCTTTCAATGCAGCCGATGCCCGTGGGTGTCGTCCGCTTACATTTCAGTCCCAACCTTTCTGTACGAGCGACACGAGGCGCAAAGCGGCCGCTTCCGTGACCGGTTCTAACATGCCGCAACACTTTCTCTCGTCGGCCTCTATGAGGGCACAATCACCGAGTGCAGCACAGCTTTAGCAACCCGCCTCACCAGCTTCATGTGTATCAAAGGTCACTCGCGCCTCTCAAAGCAAAAAACCGCCCCGGCTAAATCGGGACGGTTATTGATTTATGATAAAATTGGTTGCGGGGACGGGCGGCACACTGGGAGCCTTCCTACGGCCTTCTGTGAATCAGCACCCTGGCTATCCCGTCATCACCCTGCTCAATGGAAAAGCGCTCATTGCCGGGCCCCGGCGGCCGCGATAGGCTGGCGACCTTCACATCCTCTAGCGATCTTGATCTAGAAGCTGCTTCCCCCGTGCGGTCTTTTGACGTTCCAATTGATCGATAATGATCCCCGACATCGCGTTGTCCAGTGAACGCTGCACAAAGATATCGCCGTAAGTTACCTCCATTTCAAGCCTGCCAGCGGAAGCTCTCTGGCGGCAATGTCTCGACATACACTCCGCGCACTGAAGAAGTTGGCTGGCCGTGACTGCCGCCGAATCTCTTCGACCACGACGCTGCGCATGGACTGCTCACGCCGCTTCTGCGTCTGCTTGGCAAGATCGCCAAATCAAGAGGACGCCATGATCCTCTGATGACTGCACCGCTCCGTTGGCCGCGAACATATGCGAGAAACGGGCCAGTGGCCCCGACGCCATCGGCGAGTGCCTCAAGCTTGCACTACAGCGGGGCCTGCATCCCCGACTTCCTTCACCAATGCCCGCAGTTCGGCTGGCGGCGCGAGGCAGAAAGTTCGAAAGGCTTCCAGGAACCCCAGTCGAAGGCCAATTGTAGACCCACCTGTCCACCGCTTTGGGCCGAAAGCCGACCGGCAGCTAGATGCCGTGAATCTTCTAGAATGGACAGCTGGCCCGGAGGATCGTCATCTGAACGTTTTCAGGAAGCGGCGCGCAAACTCTCGGTACCCCTTACGATTTGACGATCTCCGCCACGCAGTGGACGTAGTCCATGCGGTGACCTTCGGGAGCGTGTGCGACCTCGGCTTCATAAGCGCCGTAAAGATCGTCGACGATTGCGGCACGGTCATTGGCGGGACGCGAGGGATCGAGCGCGTTCGCAAAAACGGTTTCCGACCAGGAGCGGAGCGTCGGCACATAGGCCCTGGCGAAATCCTGCGCGTTGCGATGGACCCGGAAGGCCTCGGCATAGGGGCACGGCGTCACCATGGTGAAGATGTTTTCCAGCCTCAGCCCGGCCTGAGACACCGGCGAAACGGGATCGCGAAAGGGTGCTGCGAACTCGTCCGGCGTCTTGTAGAATTGCTGGAACGTCGCGTTGACATATTCCGCCTCGCTGATCCGCCCCGCCGCAAGCAAATCGCGCCAATGGCGCGCGAAGCTGTCGAACATGTCGACCCCGGTCGTATGTCCGAGATAGCGGCCTTCCTCGTCGACGCAGAAATTGGCCAGCGCCAGCCGGCCGCCGGGCCTCAGCTCACGGGCCCTTGCCAACAGGATCGTCTCCCAGTCGCGCAGCCCCTGGGCGCGAAACTGCGCCCGTTCGGCCTCGGTCGCGCCGACCGCCTGGACATGGTCGGCGATCATGCAGGGCCGCTTGCTGATCCAGTGCATCGCCGTGGCGGAAAAGCCGAACGAGAGAGAATTGTCCGGCAGGATCTGGCGGTAGAAGCTGGTGCCGCTGCCGAAGATGTAAAGGCCGGGCGTCTCGGCCAGCGGAACCTCGGCGGAGGTTCCCAAAAGTCCCTGGCTCAGCCGGAACAGGGTCGAGAAGTCATTATGGGGCAGGTCGGTGTAGGTGATCGATATCGCCCGGTCCGGTTCCCTCTCCCGAACCGCGGAGACCAGCCGCCGCATCATGTCCATCGAGGTGCCACCGTCCGCCGCGCCGAAATCGGCGACGGCGAATGGCTGGCCATCGGCCAGCCGAGGCATCCCGGCGACTGCCTTGACGACGAGATCGCCGACCTTGTCGATGACGTATTTGGCGCCGACGGTGTTGGCCGAGTAGTAGCCCGCCCCACGCATGGCGATCTTCTGGCCGTCGGCTGCGCTCATTTTATTCTCCCCTTCTTATTCGTCGTCCACCCGGCCGCCGCCTGCGCCGCGCATGCGCGATCGCTCGCTTTCCGGCACATAGGTTCTGGCGGCGCAGGAACTGAGCGCTGCAAGGGTTTGCTCGTCTATCGCGCCGCGCCGGCCTGTGGCCGGCTGCTCGATTTCGGCGCGATGTTCGATGACGACATCGGCGCGCTTCGCCAGCCCCGCAGGTCGCGCGACGCGCATGGCCGAGCGGCGCAGCATGGCGTCGAGCCAGACCGGCAGACCGACACCAATGATCGTCAGCGGCAGCGCGCTCGCCGGAAGCGGAGCGTCGAGCAGCAAAGCCGCTGTTCGGATCGGACAGAGCGGCGTTTGGGCAGGCTTGTCGGCCTCGCCCTTTCGCCAGCGCGCTGCGCGAGCAGGATCGGGCGCCGTGAGGGATTGCGCGTTTTCGGCAAGGCTCAGCATGGCCATGCCCCAACTGTCGTCCTCGACGGCGATCCGGCGTGCGGCGCGGCCAATATCCTCGGCTAGTCCCCATGAAAACCCGGCGCCCCGCGCCGCCTTGGCGCTCAGCGTTTCCACCTCGTTGAGCGACAGGTCGATCACGCGGCCTCTCCCGCCATCGTGGCGACATCCTCGATCAGCGGCTCGCCGCTGAACAGCGCGATCCGCAGCCAGCGGTCCGAGCGGGGATCGAAGCTGCGCGCGCCGAAGAAGGCCAGCTTGGCGCGCAATATGTCGACGGGCCGCAACTCGGCGCCGATCAGATTGTCGTGGATCTCGGCATAGGGGAATTTCGCCACGATCTGGGTGCGCCGCACCGCATGGCGCCATTCAGGCCGGCGCAGCAGGAAGTCCGCGACACTGGCCGAGGCCGGCTCCTGCGCGAGCGCGGCCGCCAGGCTGAGCGCGTCGCGCGCGGTGGCCAAAGGTTGTTCGAGCTCGGCGCCGTCCTCCTCGAAGCGTTCGCCAAGCCGGGGCTCGAGCTTCTCCGCCGATACATACCAGAAGCGCGCGTTGGCGGCCGGCTGAGCAAAGTCGATTGCCCTCGCCCATGAATAGCAGTCGAGAAGCGCCTGGCGCAGCGAGCCGCAGTCCATGCCGCCTTTGATGGCATGGCCGGGCGTCTCGTCGGCTTTCATCGTGTCGCCGAGCTCGTCGACCAGCGCCCCGTGCGGCTCGAGGATCAGGGAGACGCAGGCCTCCTGCCCTTCCAGGGAGAAGTGCTCTTCCGCGAAGCAGTAGAGCGCGTCCCAGGGCTGCGGTGTCGCCAGTAGCCGGCCGAGGTTTTCGGCCAGCCTATCGAGATCGGCGGCCAAGGACCGGGTCGCGGCGGCCTGGCGGTTGTCGTCGCTGTGCCAGCGGGCCACGCCCCGCGACAGGTCGGCGAGCGCCCGCTCGAAAATCCCCCGTTCCGCCTCGCCTGCCTGCGGCTCGGCGCGCACCCGCGCCAGCGCGGTTTCGCGGGCGAGGAACCAGCTATGCGTCAGCAGCGGGTGGCGCACGAGGAACGGCGCCATGCCGAGTCCCGTCGCGTTTCCCACGCCGAGCGCCCGGCGCAACTGCGGCGCCAGCCTCGCCGCGCCGGCCGGGTTGCGGCGACGGGCGATATGGTCGACAAGGTCGAGCGTGAAGGATCGGATCAGCCAGACGGTGAGCATCTCGGCCTGGAAGGATCCGGCAAGCTCCGGGCGTGCGGCGATCTCGTCGCGGTCGGCAATACCGAACTTGCCGTTGCCGTAAACGGCCGTGGTGCGCAGCAGATAGCCGACGCCGAGAAGTTGCTCCTCGTCCGGCTGTTGTCCCCGCGCCAGCGCCGACGCAACGTCCTCGAACAGCCGCACGCTCTTGTTGGCGCGCGCCAGCACCAGCTCGCTTCTGGTGTAGCGGCCTGCCTCCTGTAGCGGCGCATTTGCCTCCAGTCGCGCGATTTCGGCGGCGTCCGGCAATCCGTCGTAAAGCACGTAGCTGGTATCCCAGGCCTGCGCGATCACCCGGTCGGATCGCTTCTCGTCGTCGAGCGGCGTCGAGAAGGCGACCAGGCTGTAGGTTCTGGCCGGCGTCTCGACCGCGTAGACCGCGCGCCCAAATCCGTTGTCGTTGAGGTCGAACAGGTGCTTGCGGACACGCCATTTCTCCCTGGAGGCGCGGCGGATCAGCTGGCGCAGGAAACTGAGCCGCGTCGGATGCGCCGCGCCCAGCCGCTTAAGGCGCATGACGACCTCCGGCGGGCGCAGCGCGATCGCCGTCATGCGGCGGTCCCGGCCAGCTTCTCGAGCGTGGCGAGCGTTTCGGCGGCCACCGCGATGCCTTCGGTTGCGTTCCGCTCTCGCGCGTCAAAGCGCTTCGTGCCCGGAAGCCTCGCTTCACCGACAAAGGCGCCGGCGACGGCTTCCAGATTCCCCGCGAATGCCCCGGCCGAGGTCGCATCGGGCGAGATTGCCAGGAAGAACTGCCCGGTTCCCGGCGGGCCACCGGCCGTGCCGGAGAAGGGGCTGGCGACAAGCCCGGGGTTGGCTCCCGTCAGGCATGCGGCGAAGATCTCCACCAAGAGCGCCGAGCCGACGCCCTTGTAGCCGCCCGCCGGCGCCATCGTGCCCTTCAACGCTTCGCCGGCATCGGTGGTCGTCTCGCCGCTTGCGTCGAAAGCCCAGCCGGGTGGGATCGGCTCGCCGGCGCGGGCGCGCTTGATGACCTCGCTCTTGGCGACGACGCTGGCGCTCTGGTCGATGACGAAGCGCGCCCCGCCCTGCCCGTCCGGAACAGCTAGCGACCAGGGATTGGTGCCCAGCGCCGCCTTACGGCCGCCCCAGGGTGCGATTGAGGCCGGCGCGTTGGTGAAGCCTAAACCAACCAGGCCGGCCTGGGCGATCCGCTCGGTGTGGTAGCCGAGCGCGCCGCAATTGTAGGAGTTGCAGATGGCGAGCGCCGCGACACCTTGCAAGCGAGCCGCCTCGATCAGCGCCGTCAGGCCGAGGGCGATGGCCGCATGCGCGAAGCCGTTGGCGGCGTCGACCGTGACGACCGCCGGAGCCGGCCGCGTCAGGCGCGGCTCGGCCTGCCCCAGCACCTTGCCGCAGATCAGGTGTTCGCAATAGGTCGATAGATACATGAGCCCATGCGATTTCAGGCCGTCGCGTTCGGCCGCGGCGATGCCGGCGGCCAGCGCCTCGGCCTGGCCCTCGCTAGCGCCGTGGCGCAGCAACGCGGCGCGGGCGAGCGTTTCGATCCGGGCTTGCGTCAGGCGTGTCATCTCTCACTCACGATCATGCAGCGGCATAGCCGAACTCTCTCTCGCTCGCCCGCGTCTGCAGGCGGATGCACTCGATGAAGCGCAGCGACGCCGGCTGCAGGTTCCGGCCCTTCTTGGCGATCCAGCCGACGGTGCGGCTCGAACGCGGATCGGCAAGCGGCAGGAAGCGCACCGCGTGGCTGGATTTCCAGCGGCAGAGCCTGGGCAGGATGGTGACGCCAAGACCCGCCTCCACCATCGCCAGGTTGGAGCTCACATTCGTCGCGGTGAGTTTCGAGCCGGCGGCAAGCGCTTCCGTCTCGGCAAGCCCGAGCGCGGCGGCCGCGCCGTTGCGGATGAAGCTCTCGCCGTCGAGCTCAGCCCATTTCAGCGGACGCTTCGATTTTGCCAGGGGATGGTCAATCGGGCAGACGAAATCGAGCGGCTCATGGAACAGCGGCTCGAAACGAAGCTGTGGCCGCCTGATCGCAAGCACGCACAAGCCCACCTCCACCATGCCGTTCTCGACCGCCTCGACGATAGCGCTGGAATCGCTGTCGCGGACGTGGATGTCGAACCGGCTGCCTTCGGCGCGGAGCTTGGCGATGGCGCGAGGCAGCAAGGTCACCGCGACTGAAGGCACGCTGGCCACCTCGCAGCGCCCCTGCCGGTCCGCCGCGTAGCTGGTCATTGCCAGACAGGCGCGGTCGTAGTGGGCGATCATCGCGCGCGCCTCGTCGAGCACGACACGGCCGACAAGCGAGAGCGCGCCCTTGCGTTCGCTCTCGAACAGCGGCGCGCCGATATCGTCCTCCAGTTGCTTCAGGGTCATCGACACGGCGGACGGCGTGCGGCCGATCTGGTCGGCGGCGGCGCGCACGCCGCCGGTCTCATAGACCGCGACGAAGCTGCGCATGCCGGTCAGGCTGATGGTTTTGGTCACTGTTAAGCTTGCCTGAACATTTGTGCCAAAAATTGAGCTTGATTGAAGTTCACCGCATTGGTTAGGTCGTTGTCAACCGAATTGATGCAGGTCGAACACGATGCTGAGCGGTCAGAACTTCGTTGCAGGCGAGTGGCGCGACGGTGCGGACTGGGTCGAGGATATCAATCCGTCCGACGTGACCGATGTTGTCGGGCGTTTCGCGCAGGCACGGCCGTCCGACATCCATGACGCCGTCGCGGCGGCGCAAGGCGCGCAACGGGAATGGGCGGCGGCCGGGCTGGAAGCGCGAGCCGCCGTTCTGGACGCCATCGGACGCGAGTTGATGGCGCGCTCGAAGGAGCTTGGCGAGTTGCTGTCGCGCGAGGAGGGCAAGACCCTTCCCGAGGGCGTCGGCGAGGTCTATCGCGCCGGCCAGTTCTTCACCTATTTCGCCGCGGAGGCCTTGCGCAATCTGGGTTCCTCGTCCGATTCCGTCAGGGCCGGCGTGGATGTGCTGATCGAGCGCGAGCCGCTTGGCGTCGTCGCGATCATTTCGCCCTGGAATTTCCCCACCGCCACCGCCTCCTGGAAGATCGCGCCGGCGCTAGCCTTCGGCAATGCGGTGGTCTGGAAACCGGCCAGCATCACGCCGGCCAGCGCCTGGGCGCTCACCGAGATCATCAGCCGGCAGGCGATCCCGAAGGGCCTGTTCAACCTGGTGATGGGTTCAGGATCGACGATCGGCCGCGAGCTTGCCGCCAATGCCGACATACAAGGGCTGAGCTTCACCGGCTCCGGCGCCATCGGCTCCGGCATCGCCGCGCTCGCCGCCGCGCGCTTCGTGAAGCTGCAGCTCGAAATGGGGTCGAAGAATCCATTTGTGATCATGGACGATGCAGACCTCGATCGCGCCGTCGACCTTGCCGTGAACGGCGCCTTCGGCGGCACCGGCCAGAAGTGCACGGCCTCGTCCCGCCTGATCGTCCACCGGCCGGTGCATGACGCCTTTGTCGAGAAGCTGCTGGCGAAAACCAGGGCCCTGAAGGTCGGCCATGCGCTCGAGGCCGGCGTCCAGATGGGGCCGGTCGTCAGCGCCGAGCAGCTCTCGGCCAATCTCGATTATGTGACGCTCGGCATCAGCGAAGGCGCCGAGCTAACGACCGGCGGCGAGGCGCTCGATCTGGCGCATCGCGGCCACTACATGGCGCCCGCAGTGTTCCTCAACGGCCGTTCGCGCATGCGCATCAACCAGGAGGAGATGTTCGCGCCGATCACCTGCGTGATGACCGCCGACGATCTCGACGAGGCGATCTTCCTTGCCAACGATACGCCCTATGGGCTGACGGCCGGCATCGCCACGCGCTCGCTGGCGCGCGCCACGAAGTTCCGCCACGCCTCGCGCTCCGGCTGCGTAATGGTCAACCTGGCGACGGCCGGCACCGACTATCACGTGCCGTTTGGCGGCGTCCGCGCCTCGAGCTATGGGCCGCGCGAGCAAGGCCGCGCCGCGGTCGAGTTCTACACCCAGGTCAAAACGTCCTACATCCACGCGGGCGCGCCCGAATGACCAGCGACGCGGCGCAGGTGCTCATCGATGGGCTGCAATACTGCAACTGGTCGCGCGCAATTTTCGAGGAGATGCGCCGGGGCGGGCTGACCGCGGTCCATGCCACGGTCGGCTATCACGAGGGTTTCCGCGAGACGGTGCGCCATCTCGTCGACTGGCGAACGCGCTTCCGCGACAATGAGGACCTGATCCTCCTGGCGCGCGATGCCGGCGACATCGAGCGCGCGCGGGTCACGAACCGGACGGCGATCCTGCTTGGTCTGCAGAACCCGATGCCGATCGAGGACGATATCGGCCTGATCGAGATGCTTTTCGATCTCGGCATCCGCTTCATGCAGCTCACCTACAACAACCAGTCGCTGCTGGGCTGCGGCTGGATGGAAAAGGAGGACAGCGGCGTGACGCGGATGGGGCGCGAGGCGATCGCCGAGATGAACCGGCTCGGCATGATCATCGATCTGTCGCATGCCGGCGAGCGCACGACACAGGAAACGATCGCGCTCTCGCAGCGGCCGGTGGTCATCAGCCACGCCAATCCGCGCTGGCTGCGCGGCAGCAACCGCAATGTGTCCCGGGCTGTCCTGCAAGCGCTGCGCGAAAGGGATGGATTGCTCGGCCTTTCGCTCTATCCATTGCATCTTCCGAACGGGTCGGACACGACGCTCAACCAATTTGGGAACATGGCTAAGGAAGCAGCTGATCTCATGGGGGCAGATCATCTCGGCATTGGCTCGGATCTCTGCCAGGATCAGCCCGACAGCGTCGTGCGCTGGATGCGCGAGGGCCGCTGGACCCGCGAAATTCAGGCGGCGGCCAATTTCCCGCCGCAGCCATCCTGGTTCAGATCGAACCTCGATTTTCCAGCGCTTTCGGAAGGGCTTCTCTCGGCGGGCTTCAACAAGACGCAAACGGCG
Source organism: Mesorhizobium sp. CA6 (assembly GCF_020165035.1). Taxonomy (NCBI): domain Bacteria; kingdom Pseudomonadati; phylum Pseudomonadota; class Alphaproteobacteria; order Hyphomicrobiales; family Phyllobacteriaceae; genus Mesorhizobium; species Mesorhizobium sp. CA6. Next base: position 70,710 of record NZ_JAIUHI010000012.1, read on the forward strand.
CTCGTGCTCGGCGGCGCCTGGCATCGCTTCCTCGAGGCCAATCTGCCTTCGACCCGGAATTCGCAAGCCACCAGCAGTTAGATTTGCCCCGCATGCGTACACGCTAAGCACGGTCTCAGGTTAATACCACGCCAGATCCCGTTAGCACCGCGGCCACTCTGGTCGCCGCCAACGTCTGCTTCCGTCGAGCGGCAAGCCCTGTTTCTACGACCGATTTGAAGCGCACGGCCCGCCAACCTTGGGGCCGCGAGCAGAAAGTCGGCTTTTGGCCTGGTGGACGGCTATCGCGCGAAGGGCGTGACGCATGTGGAAAGCGACGCAGTCCCAAGCGCCGGCCATTACGCGGTGGCCGACAATCCGGACGGTGTGGCCGAGGTGATTGAACGGTACCCCGCGCGATGAGAAGAAGGTGATGACCGAGGTTACAAGCGAGAATATGGCAGCTCCCAAAATCGTCGATCGGAATACGTTCCAGGCCGAACTGGACCTCTAGCGGGAGCGCGAGAAGGCCCAAATGCACGAGGGCGACGCCATCGTTTATACCGATGTTTACGTTCTGGATGCCGAGGAACTTTTCCGCTTGGACCAAGTTGGATCGTATTGGTTGGGAAACAAGGTCATAAGGCATCGCAAAGTCGTAAGTCCGTCAAGGCAGCGCTTACCAATCAGATCGATGCGGTTCGGCTCAGTATTCAGGCGTTTGCCTTGGGGCGGGCGCATCAGCCGCCAAGTAGCAGGAGCTTAGTTGAAACTAGCCGACGAGGTCCGTCATAGCTCTGAAGATATCAGCGACCTCGTCCTGTCCGATGTCGTGTCTGCACTTAATCGACGAGTTAAGGTCAGCCACGAGTTCGATATTCCCTACATTGCTGGGTACAGCAGGGATGCAACGAAGATTTACATCGACCAACATCTGCCGCGCACCATCAGGTGGAGAGGCAAGGACGTGCGGCTCGAACCATTTCTGGTGTGCCACGAAATTGTTGAAAAAGCTCTCCTGGACGAGTTGCGGCTTCATTATCTGCACGCCCACCAAATTGCCTCGCGCATCGAAAGGGACGCCGTCAGAGGGGCTGGCCTGACCTGGCGGCACTACCAAAGCGTCATCAAGGGCCATGAGAAAGCGATCGATGACGAACAGCTTCGCTGTGTGCCGGGAGATTTAGATCTCACACCTTACAAGGATCTGAAGGACTACCCGTTGCTCCGACGCCTGGTCAAAGCATCGCAGTAGTCGTTGCATCGGCGCCGAGACCGCGGGGATCGAAACAGGTGCCCCTGTCAAATTTTCTCGCCAGTGGAACTTCCCGAAGGAGCCATCGCTGTGCGCATCGAGGCCGCGCTCGAACACTGATCCACCCCTACGGGCAGGTGAATACCCGTTGAATGATACGTCACGGGCCTGTCGACCCAGGGCAGAGCATCATGACGACCTACTATTTCCACGTCGACTACGGCTAATTCATCCCCGACGAAGATGGTGTCGATCTCCCGCGGCAAGGAAGGAGCCGTGCAGACTGCCGGCGAGATGATAAACGAGAGCAAGCGCTTTTTCTGGAAGTATATGAAGCCATGTTGACGGACGATGAAGATCATCTCCTGTTCACGCTTCAGTTCGCGGCGAAAGTCCCATCAGGGAATGCGCTCCACATACCGCAAACGGAGGCTGTGCACGGCTAGGCCGCCGTCCGACAAAAAGCCGCCGGCCAGAGCCAGCGGGCAGTACTGGAGTAGCCTGGGGGCGCGAAGTGGCAACGTGCGCGGCAGGCTACTCGGGAACAGCGCTAATGCCCGAGTTGTTCCCCCGACACCTGTGTCTTGCCCGTCAGTCGTAACACGCGTCGGCCAGACGTCTTATCGGCAAACTCATAAGTCCCGACGACGCAACATATTCCGCAGATCTTCATTTGGGAGTGCTGGCGAGCATAGTCCCTTCATCGCCAGTTCATGGATGCCCACCATTACCTGCGATGATGGTGGCATCCATCAGCCTAAAGGTGCCGGATTGCCGATTCCTCAAGAGCTTGACGACGAATATCTCACCTTTGAGTGCCCACGGTGCGAACGCCCCATCGTTCGAAAAGGCACATGGTTTAAAACCATATCCTCATTCAAATGCCCGTCCTGCAACGCGGCGCTGAGGCTCGGATACCCCGAAAAGCTGCACCTGTTCGAGAAGCACAAGCGTCTGTCCGGGGGACCTCACGAACCGGCGAACCCGCCTGCCTGAACCAAGCCATGGCTAGCCGTACGACCTGTATGGATCGCATCGCACGCCAATCTTGCTCAATTGATCGATTATCAAGCTCTCAAATGGGCTGCTTCTTCGAATAGGGCAAAGACCTTAGACTGAGGTAGGGGGCGACCGAACAGCCAGCCCTGTACGTCGGTACAGCCATTCTCCCTGATCAACTGATACTGTTCCTCAGTTTCGACGCCCTCGGCTGTCGTGGTCATGCCGAGAGTGGCCCCAAGTTCGGCGACGGCCTTGACGATCGCCCGGCTTTCGCTGCTTTCGCATATCAGGCTGACAAAGCTACGATCGATCTTGATGCGGTCGAAAGGGAAAGAGCGCAGATAGCTGAGCGATGAATAGCCGGTTCCGAAATCGTCCATCGCGATGCTGATTCCGAGGTCGCGTAGGCTGTGCAATGTCTGGAGCGTATTTTCATTGTGCGCCAATAGCACCGACTCGGTGATTTCAAGCTCGAGTCGTGATGCCAACAAGCCTGACGAGCCCAATGCCGAGGCTACTTGAAGCGCCAGCCCCGGCTGCTTGAACTGCGCAGGCGAGAGGTTTATGGCAACCTTGACGTGGGAAGGCCATCTCGACGCGTCGCTACAGGCCTGTTTTAGGATCCATTCCCCCAGACCGTCGATAACCCCTGACTCCTCGGCGAGGTGGATGAACTCTGCAGGCGGCAGAAGTCCACGCACTGGGTGGTTCCATCTAACCAGCGCCTCGAAACCGGTGAGCTTCGAGGTCCTCGTATCATGCAGAGGCTGGTAGTGGAGCACGAACTGGTCTTTCGACACGGCCTGCGCCAACTCGGCTTCGAACTGGCGCTGCTCCTGCAGCCGTGCGTCCATTCCAGGTTCAAACGACCTGCATGTGCCACGGCCCTCGGTTTTGGCCTTGTATAGGGCAAGGTCGGCGTTGCGGATCAACGTTTCCGGGCTTTGTCCGTCGTTCGGGAAAACAGCAATGCCGACACTGCAACCGATGTTGATATTGTGGCCCTGGATGGAGAATGAAGCGGACAAGGCATGAATGACCCGGCCGGCAAGCGCCCCGGCCTGATCATTGCCATTAAGCAGAAGCTGAACGAGAACGAACTCGTCGCCGCCCACCCTGGCGGCCATGGCGGTCTCGCCTACATGATGCCTCAGCCGGTCCGCGACAGCTCTCAGCAACTCGTCGCCGATGGGGTGACCTAAGGTGTCGTTGACCGGTTTGAAGCGATCAAGATCGATGCAGTGGACGGCAAGCTTCTCGCCTTGCCTGAGGATGCGTAGGGCTTCGTCCATCGTGTCGGCCAGTAGACCGCGGTTGGGAAGTCCGGTCAGAATGTCGTGTGTTGCCAGATGCTGGATCTGGGCGGTGCGTTCTTCTACCCTCTGTTCAAGAGTCTCAGCCGCGTGCGCTTGCATCATCATGGTGCGACCGATGGAGTACCAACAAATCAGCGCCAGCAATGTGACAATCCCGACGGCCACATACCCAGCCAGTTCGAATTCCCGCACCGATCGAACATCGACATTGCTCGTGAATTGCGTGTCGGGAAAGCCAGCCCAAAGGCGCCAGGCGCTTCTCGGATCGTTGAGCGACAGCGGGATGACCTCGGAATAGATCAGCCTGGGATCAGGTTCCGTGAAAGATCTAGTATTGGTCACCAGCGATTCTGACATCCGGCGCTGGTCGGACTCGAAGCCATATCCGGCATTGACGATCACATAGCCACTGCCAGGCAGCAGCTTTCGCAGCGCCGAGGTGAGCATGATCGCCGAAACGGAGCCGCGCAGGGTTCCGTCCTGTCCAAAGACCGGAACCGAAAGAATGAAGCCAGACCGGTCGGCATCATCGCCGGTGCGAATGAAATTCGTGTTGTCGCAGGTGATCAGCTCTTTGGTCCCGATGATCGGCACGTTTAGCCCGTCAAGGGTGCTTGAGTTAGGGTAGTTTGCCTTAAGCCAGGCAAGCTGTTTCGCCAGCTCGTGGTATTCATAGGTCTCGACCTCCTCAGGGGGGCGAGTCAGCGCATTCTCGTCCAGCTTCCTGGATTTGGGCGCTGCCGCAGCTTCGGATCTCGCCTTGGCATTGACGATTAGCTGGTCGAACTGAAGAATTGGCTCCTCCAGCTTGCCGGTCACGGCGTCGAACCGATCGGGATCGAAATCCAGAGGCAGGAAGTAGACCTCCGAGATCGAGACGTTGTCGGCGAGGTTGTTGTAAATCTGCTGGATCGTTGCTCGCCCTTCGTCGCCGAGGTTGGTGCCGTGTCGGTCAAGGGCCCGGACGCTCGGCAGGAACGTCAGGGTTCGGACATTCTGATAGATCGCGTTCAGAGCGTCTTCGACGGTCTTTGCAGTCGCCCTCGAAGTTGCCCGTGAATTTTCCAGATATCGTTCCTTGGCAAGCGCAAATTCCCTGCTCGCGTCAACACGCAACCCCACCAGGGTGACAACGCTAATCAACAGGATCAGGCCGAAGCCTATTGTTCGCCTGAAGGCATTCATCCGGGGCTCCCCTACCAATCGGCAGAGGTTAGTGTTGTCCGGTTTAGGAACCGCTAATGATCCACCAAGATTATAGATTTATAATCTAGCAAAATAGGACCCTTACTCGCCGCAGCCACTGAGCGCGAACGGCCGGTAACGGCTGCAAATAGAAGCCCTTATCTTTAAAGGCGGGCTAGCTCCCTCCGCCCGCTCGCCGCGCTGTCGGAGGCTATCGAACGAAACAGACCGCCGGCTCTAACTCTATTGATTTCCTGCCCGACAGCTCGATTGCCACCACAGGCGTGAATGAGCCGTGTCATGCCACCACCAAGTTTTAACGTCGCGCATGCTCCTCCGGCATTTGCGGCAGCGAACCGTCCGCACGAGGGCAGACACAATCCAGAAACATTCAGGAAAAACTGCAGAAATCATTCAAGCGTATCATGCTCTGGAGGGATCAGTTCATCGGCTGCGGCAGTGCTGCACTTGCTCGGGTTGCGACAAGCGATGCACAGAATCTCGATCAACTTGATGGGTGCGTTGCTCAGCTTGTCGCTCGCTACGGCAGCGACCGGAGCCTCCACCTCAAAGGCGGCGCCGCTCACCCGGACCGAGCGTTGCACCATTCTCAGCCGTCAAGTTGACGAAGCCCTCAAAACGCATGCCGCGGCAACGCAGGTCACCGCGGCGAAGGCTCTTCAGAGAAAGGGAAACCGGTACTGCGCCAAGAAGAAGGAGGCGCAGGGAATCCGGATGCTCGCGAAAGCTTTGAAGCTGCTTGGAGTGACACCCATCGATCCTGATGGGTGACGCTCAACCCCCGACTTGCCAAACAAGGAATAGACACATGAAAAAGTCTCTTCTGTCTGCCGTCGGTCTTGCATTCGCGCTCGCCGTCTCGATACCAGTTCTCAGCCCTAACGACGCCGCCGCGGCGACGAAGCCAGCGCCAGCAGCGACGGCCGCAACTAGCTCTGCACCCGCTTCGGATGCTATGACCATGAAGAAGGCTAAGAAGCACGTAACGAAGGCCTGCAAGGCGACCAAGAAGCACAAGTGCCCGGTGAAGCACAGGAGGAGCGCCGCGAAGAAGGCCTATTAAGGTTTGAAGTATTGCAAAGAAGGCCGTCCACCTCCGCATTTACCGGGATGGCCTTTTTTGCTCCCGGCTGCGACTGAGTGGGCGCAACGACCGGCTCTTCGTGCCGGCCCGCTCTTTTCGTCATGGACAGCAGCAGGCTCGTTACGCGCCCTTTGCGGCGTCCTCGATCAACCTGACCACGAAGTTGCGGCATCTCTGGCCCGGACTTATCCCCTATATTTCCAACCTCCTCCGCCCCCATTGCGGGTACAGAAACGGACACCTCCCCGCTCAACTGCCAACTGCGCGCTGACTGTGAATGTCCCAAAAACGTATCAGAACTACTCCAATTTTTAGGCTGCCATGTTCAGCCTATGTCGTCGCGAATGCATGCCTTCATACGTCCAGGAGCTATCTCCCGTAGCCGTGGCACGGCGCCGGCACAGGCAGCCATCGCTGCGGGACAGCGGGTTCTGAAAACACATCCCGACGGCGGATTGGCGGGACTTGGGATGTCGCCTTTCAGTATCTGCCGTTGCTTCCTGGCGAACGCATCTGGCGATGGGACGGCCGACAGCAATGCCCGTGTGTAGGGATGCTCCGGCCGGACATAGAGATCGGCGGCGGGCGCGACTTCCATGATGCGTCCGAGATAGAGAACGATGACCGTGTCGCAGATATATTCGACAACGGCGAGGTCATGCGAAATGAACAGCATGGTGAGGCCAAGCCGGACCTGGAGATCGCGAAGAAGATTGATCACCTGGGCCTGAATAGACACGTCGAGTGCCGAGACCGGTTCGTCCGCGACGATAAACTCGGGCTCCAGCATAAGGGCTCGCGCGATGCCGATGCGCTGGCGCTGGCCGCCCGAGAATTCATGCGCGTAGCGGTCATAGGCATCGACCGGCAGTTCGACGGTGGCGAGCGCCTTTTCGGCGCGGGCGCGGCGCTCGGGCCGACTACCGATGCCCTGGATATCGAGGCCCTCGGTGAGGATCTGGCCGATAGTCATGCGCGGCGACAGACTGGCGAAGGGATCCTGGAAGATATACTGCATGTTGCGACGTTGACGTCGAAGCTCCCTCGCCCCGAGCTTGACGATGTCCTTGCCGTCGAAGCGTATCTCGCCTGAGGTCGGCTCGATCAGCCGCAACACGGAACGGCCAATTGTCGTCTTGCCGGAACCGGATTCGCCGACCAGCCCGACCACCTGACCACGTGGAATGTCGAATGAAATATCCTGCAGTGCCTTGACCACAGGTCCGCGCGAGAACGCTGTCGGCGGGAAATGCTTGGTCAGGTTGCGAACGGACAGATAAGGAGCCGGCGCGCTCATAGCTCCTCCCAGCGGATGCAGCGGCTCGTCTGTGTCGGCGATACCTGCAACAGCGGCGGCACGGCGGCGCGGCAGGAGTCGATCGCCATCGGGCACCTTGGAGCAAAAGAACAGCCTCCGGGCAGCATGGCCAGCGAGGGGACATTGCCGGCAATCGTCGGCAGCGGTGTGCCGGCCGCCTTCAGCACCGTTGCTTGGCCAAGTCGCGGTGCCGATCGCATCAGGCCTGTCGTGTAAGGATGGCGCGGACGGGCAAAGACTTCGGCAACCGGGCCGGTCTCGACGATGCGGCCGGCATACATGACGGCCACGCGGTCGGCGATTTCCGCAACAACGCCAAGATTGTGGGTGACGAAGAGGATGCCCATGCCGCGTTCGGACTGGAGAGTGGCAAGCAGATCGAGGATCTGCGCCTGGATCGTCACGTCAAGCGCCGTCGTCGGTTCGTCGGCAATCAGCAATGTCGGGTTGCATGCGAGCGCCATGGCAATGGTGGCCCGCTGACGCATGCCGCCCGAGAGTTCGTGCGGGTATTGTTTCGCGCGCCGCGCGGGGTCCGGGATGCCGACCTGCATCAGCAAGCGCACCGCTTCGGCTGCCGCCTCGCGATGCGATTTGCCAAGATGGATGCGCATCGGCTCGGCGATCTGCTCGCCGATAGTGTAAACCGGGTTCAGGCTGGTCATCGGCTCCTGAAACACCATGCCGATGTCGTTGCCGCGCACGCGGCGCAGTTGCTCCGCGTCCAGCCCGGTCAGCTCGGTGACGGAACCGTCGCGTCGTCTGATCGAGATATGGCCGTGAGCGATATGGCCGATCTTCGGCGCCAGGAGCCCCATGATGGAGAGGCTGGTGACTGACTTGCCCGAACCGGACTCGCCGACCAGCGCCACGGTCTCGCCGGAGCCGATCTCGAGATCAACGTCCTGTACGGCCGCAATGTCGCGCCCCGCAATGCGAAACACCGCACGCAATCCTGCAATCTGGAGGATCGGCGCTTCCATGATCAGCCAAGCAGGCCGACGTCGCGCAGGATCGCGTCGACCTTGGCGGTTTCCTCGGCATTGAGATCGCGCTGCGGGCGGGCCATCCTGTTGGTGGCGATGATGCCGAGGCTGCGCATGGCGGTCTTGAAGGAGCCGACGCCGGCTGAACCGGCGCTGGTGCGCCCGAGCGCGATCCAGACGATCTCGAACAGCTTCAGCAGGCGTTCCTGCTCGACGCGGGCCTCGGCATGCTTGCCGGCCTGCATCAGGTTCCACATCTTGACGTAGCCGTGCGGGTCGACATTGGCGATGCCCGGCACAACACCATGCGCGCCCATGGCGAGAGCAGTATCGACCATGATCTCGGAGCCGGTCATGCCGAAGAAGCCGGCATCGCCGGCCATGTCTTTCAGCACATAACGCAGATTGCCATCGTCGCCGCTGGAATCTTTCAGGCCGGCCACGGTGCCTTCCTTGGCAAGCGTCACCGTCGTCTTGCGATCGAGCTTGATATGGACGCAGACCGGGATGTCATAGGCAATGATCGGGATGTCGATCGCATCCTTGATATAGCGGAAATGATCGATGATCTCCGGCTGGCTGGTGCGCGTGTAAAAGGGCGCGGTGACGACGATTGCGTCGGCCCCGGCCGATCTGGCGATCTTCGAATGGTTGATGACACGGTCGGTGGTCGGATCGATGACGCCGGCGAAGATCGGAACGCGGCCGTTGTTGACCTTCACCGCGTGCTCGATGATCGCCTTGCGCACGGCTTGGTCGTGGAAAACCACCTCGCTGGTCGAGCCAAGCACGAACAGTCCGTGGACGCCGCCGTCGAGCAGGTTCTCCAGCGTCCGGGTGAACGACGGAAAGTCGATGCTGTAGTCGTTGTTGAGGGGGGTAACGACTGGCGGCACGACGCCGGTAAAAAGTGCCATTTTGAAACCTTCAGTTGAGATCGGATCGGGGATCGAAAGCGTCACGCAGCCCATCGCCAATGAAATTGATGGCGAGGACCGTGAGTACGAGGGCGGCACCGGGGAACATCCACTGCCAGGGGTATTGTTCGAGGACGACGGTGGAGCGGGCAAGATTGAGCATATTGCCCCAGCTCGCTTCGGGTGGTGCGATGCCGAGGCCGAGGAAAGAGAGGCCAGCTTCCAACAGGATCGCGTTGGCGATCTGCAAAGTTGCGTAGACGACGAGGATGTCCATGCAATTGGGCAGGCCGTGGCGAAACAGGAGATGCGGCAGCCTTGCCCCCATGCCGCGCGCGGCAACGACGAAATCGCGCTCGCGCAGTTCGAGGAGGCGGGCCCTGACCATGCGCGACAGAACTGGCCACGATAGCAGCGAGATGACGAGGATTGTCGGCGCGATGCCGGTGCCGGCGATCGAGGCAAGAACCAGCAAGAAGATGACTGGCGGCAAGGTCATGGCGAGATCGACGAAGCGCATCGCGGTTGCATCGACGACGCGGCCGCCGAAGCTCGCGATAGCACCGATGAGGAAGCCAATAACGGTGGAGATCGCGACCGAGCAGACGGCAACCAGCAGCGAGATGCGACCACCCTGCAGAAGCCGCGCGAAAACATCCCGCCCGACGCCGTCGCTGCCGAGCCAATGGGTGGCGGACGGTCCCTTGTTCATGGCCTTCAGGTCGATGGCGTTGGGAGCGTATGGCCACCACCAGTGGTAGGTCATGACCGCTACCAGCACGGGGATCACGATGACCAGACCGGCCCGCGCGGCGCGGTTCTCGATGAAGCGGCCGAGTGCGCGGCGCAACGGACCCTTGGTGCGCTGCATGGGTGGTTCGATCTCGGCAATCGTCATCACCCCACCTGGATGCGCGGGTCGACAAAGGCGTAGACAACATCGGTGAGAATGTTGACCAGAATGACGCAGACACCGATCACCAGCGTGGCACCCATGATGACGGGATAGTCACGCGTGCCGACGGCATTGACCAGCAGCAAGCCCATGCCTGGCCAGTTGAAGACGCTCTCCAGGAAGATCGCGCCGCCGATCGCGATGCCAATGGTCGACCCGATCAGCGTGATGACCGGCAAGAGCGCGTTGCGGGTGGCGTGCTTGATGATCACCCAGAACTCTCGCACGCCTTTGGCCCGGGCGGTTCGGACATAATCCTGGTTGAGCACTTCGAGCAGCGAAGCGCGCATATAACGCATGATCAGCGCCGCGTGGCCGATCGACAGCAGGCATGCCGGCAGAATTAGATGGGCAAGCACATCGGAGATCGAGAATGGCGCGCCCGCGGTCTGCATGCCGCCTGACGGCGCCCAGCGCAGCAGAACCGAGAAAAAATAGAGGCCAAGCAGAGCGGTCAGGAAGGCCGGACTCGATATGCCGATGAACGACAGCACGGACATCGCAATGTCGGGCCAGGCGTTGCGGCGCACGGCGCTGTAGATACCGGTCGTAATACCGACGACAATGGCGATCGCCAGCCCCGCGCCCATCAGGAGAGCCGTGGGTCCGATGCGCTCCATCACCAGCGGCAACACCTGCACGCCGTTGCGCTGGATCGAATAGCCGAAATCCCCCGACAGAGCCGCACGCACCCAGCCGAAATACTGAAGCGGCAGCGGCCGATCGAGACCGAGGCGGTCGCGCAGGGTCTCGAGATCGGAAGCCGACATCGGCACGGAAGGATTGATGTATGCGTCGATCGGATCGCCCGGCGACAGGCGCAACAAGATGAAGATGAGGAGGCTCAAGGCAACCAGCATCAACAGTCCTGTGGCGCAGCGGCGGGCTATGAAGCTCAGCATTGGCTTTCCGCAAGTGGATGGTGTGGGCCGAATCCCAGAGGAAACCGGCCCTTGTGGCGGGCCGGGAGACCCGCCTGCTCACTGAATGTCCCAGGCCTCGGGATGAGCGGCGTAAGGACCGCCGGCGGGCGCAGGCGTCCAGACGAAATCCTTCAGCTTATTGGAGGCAACGCCGTAGCGATTGGCCACCCACAGCGTTGCCCACGGAAGATCCTTGTTCATCACCTTGCAAACATCCTGCCAAGCGGCATCGAGCTTCGATGCATCGGTTTCACCGAGCGCCTTGTCTAAAGCCGCGCTCAGGTCGTCGAACTTGATTCGCATGGTGTTGAAGCCGGCGGGCGGAATCTGCGACTTGTTCAGGCCCGGATTGATGCCAGCCGGGTTCGGGCCATTCTGCAGGCCGGCATAGACCATGGGAAATGCGTTCCAGTCCGGCGTGCCTCCCTTGTAGACGATGCCATTGTAGGTCGGCGTATCGACGACACGCGGCACGACGTTAATGCCGACCTGTGACAGCATGGACTGGATGGCTGCCATGACATTGGCAGCCTGCGGAGAGCCGTAATAGGTCAGCAACGTGATGGGCTTGTCGCCGTTGATCTTGTCCCAGCCCGCCTCTGCCAACAGCGCTTTGGCCTTGGCCGGATCGTAGGCGTAGGTTTCCAGCCCTTCGGGGACCAGTTGCGGCGCCACAAAGCCGCAGTTGGCTGGTTTGGCTGCGCCGCCATAGAGGCTCTCGATGATCGCGTTACGGTCGATGGCGTACATGATCGCCTGACGAACCTTGAGATCCTTGAACAGGTCGACCTGCTGGTTGAGACCGATATAGTTGACCACGTAGGAGCCGCCTTCGATCACCTTGAAGTTGGAATCGGTCTTGAACGACGCCGCGTCGTCAGGCTCGACATAGGTGAATTGGATCTCACCAGCACGCAGCGCCGCGACCGCCGCGGCCGGGCTCTCGAAATAGCGGTTAATCAGCACGTCGACTTTCGGCTTGCCGCCACGATAATCGTCATCCGCGGCCAGTTCGACATATTGGTCGGTGACGTATTTCTTGAACTTGAACGGACCTGTGCCGACCGGATTGGTCGACCACCAGGTGCTGGTTGCCAGCGACTCCGGCGGCATTCCGGCAAGAGCATGCTCCGGCAGGATCAGCACCTGCGAAAGAATGGACAGAAAGGAGGCGTTCGGCTTCGACAGCTTGATGATTACGGTGCTGTCGTCGGGCGCCTCGACCGAAGCGATATCGCCGAGGCGTGCCGCGAACAGGCTGCCGGAAGCTTTGTTCTTGGCAAGATCGATGGTGAATTTCACGTCCTTCGACGTGAACGGCTTGCCGTCGTGCCAGCTCTCCTTGACCAGGTTGAACGTATAGGTCAGCTGGTCGGCGCTCACCGTGTAGTTCTTGGCCAGGTCGCCTTCGAGTTGGGTCAGCCCTGCATTCCAGATGACCAGCGGTTCAAAATAGGTGCTGAGCCAGGTAAAGCCGCCCGTCGCGACTAGCGGGTTGAAGTTCTTGGGGAAGCCGCCGGGACCGACGTCGAAACCACCCGCAATGGTCTTTGGACTTTGCGCCTGCACGATGGTCGGCAGGCCGGTGCCGAACAGCAGCGCGGCAGCGATGGCTATCGTCTTGATGCGCATGGTTTCCTCCCTTGGCATTTTTCAGGTTGTGCGGTTTTTGGCGATAACTTGCTGGATGCCTCTGTAGTGATCGTCGAGCCGGCTACGTGCCCTGTCGACATCCTTGGCGGCGACCGCCTCGACGATTTCATGATGATCGCGCCAGGTGGCGAGCGGCGTCGGATTGTCGAGATTGGTGAAATCCGAGGCCTTGTTGAACGCCACCCAAAAGATATCGATTAATGCGCTGAGCATGTGGTTGTTCTGGCAGCGGAACAGCATCTGATGGAATTGCTGGTCCTCTTCGGCAAAGCTCTCGCTGCGCTCCGCGCGCTGGCGCATGCTTTCGGTCAACCGGCGAAGCTCGTCGATGTCTTGGGCGCTGATCATCTCGATGGTCTTGGAGATCAGCCCGGTCTCGAGCACACGGCGAATCTCGCGCAGTTCCTCGACATCGCGCAGCGAGTCCTGCAGGCCATAAGCCAGATTGTCGAGTAGTGGCTTGAAGGAGAATTCCTTGACGAACACGCCGATGCCACGACGCGTCTCCAGGATGCCGATCGATTCCAGCGCCTTGATCGCTTCGCGGACCGAATTGCGGCCAACGCCGAGCTGCTGCGCCAGGAAGGTCTCCGGGGGCAACGGGTCGCCTGCCTTGAGCCTGTTCGCCTCGATATAGTTCCGCAGGCTCTCCTGGACGGTCACATGCAAAAGCGGTGGTCGGCTAAGCGGTTCGATCGACTTCAATACCGGCATCTTGTTTCCTGTTTCCACTGTTGTCCGACGCCGACACCCACTTCGCTTGAGAGGCTGACGACTTGTCCTATAACCACTTGTAGGATATCCTGCAAGTGCAGGAGGAAATATCAGGAGATGAAAATCGTTTTGGCCGGCATTAGCCATTGGCATGCCGACTTGCATCTCGATGCGGCGCGCGATGCCGGCGCTGAAATCATCGGCGTGTGGGATGAGGACGAGGCGCATGCAAGGGGCTTTGCAGCGCGCAACTCGCTGAGCGCGATTGCTGCATTCGAAGACATCCTTGCAACACCTGCGGATCTGATCTTGCTGATGGGACACCCTTCGAACGTGCCGGCCAGGGCGCGCAGGATAATCGAAGCCGGCGTCCCGCTTATCCTTGACAAGCCGGCAGCGACCGGCACGGCGCCGTTGATGCAACTGAGAGACCTAGCCCATCAACGAAATGCCTTCGTCGGCGTGCCTTTGCCCAATCGCTTTGGCCCGGCGGTGATCGCCTTTGAGAGACTGCGAAGGGAAGGCCGCGTCGGCCAAGTCGCGCACGGCCATTTCCGCGTCGTCAACGGGCCGCCCGAGCGTTATGCCGCCGATGGTGTCGGCTGGGTGGTCGATCCCGCGATTGGCGGAGGCGGCGCATTGCGCAATCTGGGCATCCACGGTGTCGATGCAGCGCTGAGCCTGGCCAGTGGAGAGCTCCATCTCAAAGCTGTATCGATGGGCAACCGCATCCACAGGGCTTCGGTTGAGGACTACGCATTGCTGGTGCTCGAGGACAATGCCGGCGCGGTGTTCACCATTGAGGCGGGCTATACCTTCGCTTCAATGCTCCCTGGCGGGGATTTCGAATGGCGCATCGTCTCCGCCAACGCCACGCTCATCGACCGTGGCGACAAGGCGATCTGCGCAACTCTCGACGACGCTACGGTTGTGGACCTGCCGGTCGAACTGCCGGCTACTCGCTACCGCCTCAGCATGCGCGACACATTCGAACGGTTGCGGCGAAACGCTGCGCCGGCAATCTCCATAGACGACTATGTTGCGGCGATGTCGCTGATCGACGCCGCATATCAGAAGGCAGGACGATGATTGCACTAGGCATTATCGGCGCGGGCGATTTCGGCGCCGCGCATGCACGCGCAATCAAGGAGGTCGACGGCATCCGCCTCGTCGCAGCCTGCCGTGGAAACGCGACGGCGCTGGCGGCTTTCACGGCCGAATATGGCGGCAAGGGCTACACCGACTGGCGCGAACTTCTCGAAGACAGCGGCGTCGATGCCGTCGTTATCGCTGCCCCGCACGCGCTGCATGCCGAAATGGCGATCGGCGCGGCCAAGGCCGGCAAGCACATTCTGCTCGAAAAGCCGATGGCGCGAACTGTAGCCGAATGCGATGCAATCAATGCGGCTGTGGCGCAGAGCGGCGTCAAGCTGATGGTCGCCCACCTCCTGCACTTCTCGAAACCTTGCATGGCAGCCAAGAAGGTCATCGAGGCAGGCGAGATCGGACGGCCGCTGATCGCGTCGAGCTGGATGATCAAGCTCTGGATGGAGCACAACCGGCGCGACTGGCACCTGCGCAACGCTACCGGTGGCGGCATGCTGATGACGGCCGGCATTCACGCGCTCGACCGTCTCGTCTGGCTGATGGATGACGAAGTCATCTCTGTGAGCGCCATGCTCGGCGCAAAATTCCATCAACAGGAAGCGGATGACACGTCGATGCTGGCGCTGCGTTTCAAACGTGGCGGCCTGGGCCAGGTACAGAGTATTGGCTATCGCAACGGTGCGGTCGGCTTTGCGATGGATCTCGTCTGCGAGCGCGGCACGCTACGCATCGACATGGATCGCGGCACGATGATTGGTCGCGATACCGTGTGGACCGACCTGCCGGATTCGTTCGAGCCCGCCTGGATGCACAATGCGGTGAAACGCGAATGGGCAGCGTTGCGCGACGCTATCGTCGACGACAAGCCGGTACCGGTGACGGGCGTCTATGGGCGCAACCTCATCGGCATCATCGAGGCAGCCCACGCCTCGGACAAATCCCGCCGCGAGGAAACAATCGCTGATGCCGGCTGACATAGATACAATTTCCGAGGCCATCGCCGAGGCTCACAGGAACCCGCGTGGTCGGGTACCGGGGTCGCGTTTGGTCGACCTGACGCGCGGCGATGCGATGGCCGTTCAAGGCGCGGTGTTGAAGCAGCTCCGAGAGCGCGTGCCCGTCGCCAAGGTGGCCATGCCGCCCGATGGTATCGCGATGGCTGCGCCGATCCCCGCCGGAATGGTTATCGACGATGGCGGAACGATCGAACTTTGCGAACGCGACCTCGCCGGGCTCGAGATCGAAGTGGCTGTCAGGCTCGGCGCCGACCTGACGCCTGAGATCGCCAAAGCTGACCGCTCGGCCGTGTTGCAGACCATCCAGCATTTCATTCTCGGCATCGAGCTCATCGGCTCTCGCATCGACGACCGGACCAAAGCCGGCCCGTTCGGGCCGCTGGCCGACAATATGGTCACAGGCGGTTACGTCATCGGCAGGCAGACACTGGCGCAAGCGCCGAAGGTCGACGGTATGGTGATCACGCTTTCCAGCGACGAAGCGATCAGCCAGCGCGAGACCGCCAAATACCCGTTTGGCGACGCCCTTTCTCCCATCATCGCTTTCGCCGGAATGGCCGACGATCATTTCGGCAGCTTCAAAAAAGGCATGGTGATCACCACCGGATCGTTGTCGCCGCTGCTGATCGTTCCAAGGAGGGGTCGCATAGAGGTCAATCTTGGAGACTTCATACCGCTCTCCTTCACGCTGCGCTAGTAGGACCATGAGTGATCATCTCTCCGCCCTCCCCGAACACGCGCCGCGCGGCATCTGGGGCGCCGTGATGCTGGCCGTGGGCCTGGATGGCAATATCGACTGGAGCGCTACGCAAGAAACCGTCGCGCGGCTCTGCGCATCCGGCGTTCACGGCGTCTATTCCAACGGCACGGCATGTGAATTCCATTGCCAGACTGAAGCAGAATTCGACCGGCTGAGCGAGATGGTAGCGGCAGTCGCCGGTGCCGCGAGAATCCCATTCCAGATCGGCATCAGCCAGTCCAATCCGCGAGTTGCATGCGAGCGATTGAAGCGGGTTGCGGGATTGGGACTCTCGGGAGTGCAATTCACCTTGCCGGACTGGTGGCCACCAAGCGACGAAGAAGTGCTGCGTTTCGTCTCGGGCTTGGCCGAGGCAGCGCCGAGCACTCCTCTGGTGCTCTATAACCCGCCCCACGCCAAGCGGCGGCTGACTCTAGAAAGTATTGCCGCATTGGGCACCGCGGTACCCTCGCTTGTCGGGGCAAAACTCCCCGGCGGTGACGCCAGCTGGTACGCCGGCGTGCGGCGCGAACTGTCGGGCCTTTCGGTGTTCGTGCCAGGCCACACGCTGGCAACCGGTTACGCGAACGGTGCGCATGGCAGCTATTCGAACATCGCCTGCCTTAGCCCGAAAGGCGCACTGCAGTGGTGGGCGCAGATACGAGCCAGGGAACAAGCGGCCTTCGAGATGCAAGCACGCGTACAGGCCTTTCTCGCGGACCACGTCCTACCATTTCGGGCACGCTACGCCGTCAGCGACGCCGCCCTCGACAAGGCAATGGCGGCAGCCGGCAGTTGGAGTTCGATCAGGGCCCAGCTATTGTGGCCCTATTCTTCGGTCCCCGACGAGGACATCCCACCGCTGGCGACGGCGGCACGCGTTGCCTTCCCTGGATGGTTCTAGCATGGCGCGCTTGCCGAATGGTACTGACGGGGACACTTTGGCGAATGGGGCAGCTGCGGCTGCTTTTCGTACTCGGGCGCTATGCGCGATCAGGAAAGTCGGCGTGACGATCTCGACGCTTTCCTTGCCCGCCTTCAACGCCACCGACTCTGCGCCGACACGGTTTGGTCGGCTCGGCTTTCAGTCGCGGTGAAACCGCGGCCTGGCGGCATCCATCGGGCTGGCGGTCATGTTCGTGGGGTTCGAGAACTCACCATGGAATGCCGACGGAGGAATCGCGCGACAACGCCGAGCGCGGCGCTGCCATGGCCCGCGTAGCCGCTAGTTATGCGGAGCGGCCACTTGCATCGGCTCATCAGCCATGGTTTCGTTGGAATTGCGTCAGCTGACCAGTGTCCCATTTTGTCCATGAGCACCCTCAATTCGGACTGAGGCGCGACCCAGAAAGTTCGAAAGCTTCCAAGAACCCCAGGCAAATGGATGCCGCCTCGGACATTGAGCTCACGGCTATCGCCGCGAACGTCCGCGATGGAGTGGCCAATATCGCCGGCAAAAGAGCGCCCGAATTGGACTGTCGGCGGCTCCGTCCTGGGAAACGAAAAAAGAAGAGAAGCAGAATTTTCACGTGCGATTTTTGCACAGGACGCTGGGCGACCGAAACCGAGCGCCAGGTCGATCGCGGTGAGATTCCGACCAAGTCCCGCATAGCTCGCCTGAAAATATTCGGCGAACTCATCGACTTCATATCGACGACATGCGCGATGTAGGCAAGTCCGCTCGCCGCTCCAAGGCCGCAGCCCTGGATATGCGCCAATGTGGATTTCAGCCTCGTCCAACCATACCCGTGGCACGCCATGTGCCAGGAGATCCTTGCGCAACCGGCGCACGAACGGTTTGTCGATACCCGTATGGCGAAGAAAAAGACCGTGATAGTTGTCGTTAGCAGGGTCCGCTTTCTCCACGCCAGGCTATCGCGCACAAGCTGGGTCTGAGCCTCTTGTGAGACCGGCAGCGTCAGCAGCCAGCCCGTCGTCCCCCCGAAGCTTACCTTGCGGCCCGGCATTAGCCTTCGGGCGTCGCAGCGATCGAGGCATAGCCTTCGCCAGGAATCGTTCAATTGCAGCCGCCGATCCTATTCGCGATCGCATGCCGTGCAAGTGATATCGGCCCGCCTCAAGCGATGCCGGCATCAATCGCGATGAAATGCTGTCGATGCCGGTAGCACTGTCCAGCTTACTGCAGCTTGGCCTGCAGGGCATTGACATCGTCGGTGGTCATTTCACCATCGGTGGTCACTTTGCCGTCGACAATCTTCCACAACCGGAACGGACCGGTGATGTCGCCGAATTTGTCGAAGGCGACCGGACCGATGACGCCTTCATAGCGGATCGGTTTGCCGTCCTTGATCAGGCCGAGTGCCTTGGCGAACTCCTCCTTCCCGGCAAAGATCGGCGTGCCGGCCGGGTCGACCGCCTTGTATATGGCATCCCTGATCTTGGCCGGATCCTCTGAGCCGGCTATGGCAATGGCAAGGCCAACGATGGCACCGGCGTCATAGGAGCGGTCGGCCGCCGGATTCGAGGGCTCGATACCGGAGAACGCCTTGTAGTTCTTGGTGAAATACTCGGTCGATGCGGTCGGGCTGGTGCCGGACGATGTGCCATAGGCATCCTTCAAATAGTCGGCACCGACCGACTCGATGAAGTCAGGGCTGTTCATGCCGTCATTGAGTAGAAATTTCTGCACGCCCCCTTGCGATATCCAGGTGCGGGCGATGGTGGCGCCATCGACCGGCGTGCTGACGAGATAAAGTCCGTCCGGCTCGCCTCCCATCGCTGCCGTCACTTCCGAGGCATAGCTCGACTGCTTCTCATTGTAGGGCGTGTCGGAAACGATGGTGCCGCCGAGCGCTTTATAGGCGCGCGAGAATTCGGCCACCATGTTGACGCCGAAATCGTTGTTGACGTAAATGATCGCCAGCTTTTTGAAGCCCCTGTCGAGGGCGTATTTGGCCGCGGCCACGCCCTGCAGCGCGTCCGAGGTGATGGTGCGGAAGAAGATGCCGTTGGTCTTGCCCTCGCGGCCGAGTGCCGTCAGCGTCGGCGAGGACGAAGCCGGCGAGACCTGGACGATCTTGGCCGGCGCGGTGACCGAGGTCAGGATCGGGATCGACACCGAGGAGATGATGCCGCCGATGATGACCGGCACCTTCTTGACCTGAACCAGCTGGGTCGCGGCATCGACCGCGATGTTGCCCTGGCTCTGGCTGTCGCGCGTGTCGGTGACGAGATCGCAGCCGCGCACGCCACCGGCGTCGTTGATGTCGCGGAAGGCCATTTCGACAGACTTGGCGCCGGCCTGGCCGTATTCGCCGGCGGGACCGGTCAGCTCCATGACGAGGCCGACGGTGATCTTGCAATCGGCGGCCTGCGCGGCGCTGGCAATCGTGACGAGAGCGAGCGCGGTGGTGAGTTGGAGTATCGTCTTTCTCATTGTTGTTCCCCTTGAGTTGCACGAACTGGTTTGACGTCTCGAAAGTGTCAGTGTTCCGGCACCTGCAGCCAGGTTTCATGCAGATGCCGCCATTGAACGCCATTGGGCGCCGATGAACTAGCAGTGAAGACGGCACTCGACTGGCGGCGGCTGTGCTTGCCGCCACGCAACTGCGCCTCGACATAGAGGATGACGATCGTATCGCGGGCCTGCCAGCCGGGCTTGATGTCCTCGATCGAGATGGCGAAGCCATCGTCGCATGTGGCGCGGCTGGAGCGGACATGCTCAACGACGGCCTTACGGTCGAGGATCTGACCGGTTGGTGCGATCATCGTCAAGCCTTCCCCCATGGCGGCTTCGAAGCGGCCGAAATGCACTCTATCGGCGCGCGCAGCAACGAACCAGTCGGCGAAGAAGCGATGCAGGTCGATGACTTCGGCACTGGCCCGCGAAAACAGCTTTCCGTCCATCGTTTTCAAACCCGGCCCGCGTTGAGATTGTAGTGCATGATCGAGCCGTGGCGGCCGTGGCGGTCACGCTCCAGCGCGTAGACATCGCCCTCGAGACTGGCGCCTTGCGCGATGACGGCAGCGATCCGTGCGCGGTCGTCGGCATCGAGCTCGATGTCCATGATGTTCGCATTTGCCAATGCATGCGCCTGGTTGCGGGCACCGACGATCACGGCGGCCACTCGCGGCTGCTCCAGCACCCATGCGCTGGCGATGGTGGCAATGTCGGCCCGATGGCGATCACCGACGGACTTGAGCGCCCGCAGCATTTGCTGGAACAGATCCCAGCCGCCGAAATCATCGATAATCAGCTTGTATTTGACCAGCGAGCGGTTTTCGAGCGGCGTGGTGGGTTCGGCCACGCCAAGCCATTTCTCGCTGAGGAAGCCGCCGGCCACCGAGCCGTAGCAGAGGAAGCTGACGCCGTTTGTCTTCGCAACTGCGGCGAGGCTGTGCGCAGGCCGCTGGTCGAGCACCGAATATTGCAGCTGCTGGCTGACCACCGGGATGCCGGCGGCCAGGATTTCAGCGAGCCGGGGCGTGTCGAAATTGGTGGTGCCGAGATTGTGCACCTTGCCCTCGCATCGAAGCTCGTCCAGCCATCCCATCGCTTCGACGTAACGAGGCTGCGCATAGTCCCACCAGTGGAACTGCACGAGATCAAGCCGCTCGGTCTTCAGCCTGAGCAGCGACTGGTCGACGATGCCCCTGATGTAGTTGCGGCTGATGGTGGCCAGCCGCTCGAGGTCGGGCACCAGCTTGGTGTGCACCTTCATCCTGGCCGCTGCATCCAGGCCGCGCTCATCGGCCAGCCGCAGGCGGGCGGCGCCGATCAGTTCCTCGACGCCGGTGTAGATGTCGGCGCAGTCATAGGTCCAGATGCCGGCATCGAAGGTAGCGATGAGGTCGGCCACCGCCTGGTTACCGTCGATGGCGCCATGGCCGCCGGCGAGTTGCCACCCACCGCGAATGACGCGCGAGATCTTGTAGCCTGGGCCGAGCTCGAAGGTCTTAGCACTCATCCGTCGTTATTCTCCTTCGGCAGCGGCTCGGCCGTGGTTTCGGCATGGCTGAATCGCCGCTTGGCCAGCCTGACGATCCTGAGCCGACTGGAGCAATTGGGGTCGGGACAAGCGATCTCGGCGTCCGAGGTCATCCAGTCATTCTTCTGGGTCGGGCGCTGCTTTGCCGCAAGCAGCGGCAGCACGGCGGCAAGCGAATAGATCGAAAAGCCTTGCCCTGCCGGCATCGACAGCGTTTCGCCCTTGAGCTCGAAATAGTCGCCGGCCTTGGCGCCGCAATAAATCGGCTTGCCTTCGGGGACGATCGCCTCGACGCGAAGATCGAAGAGCTCGAAGCTGTCGTCGGTCATGTCAGGCCTCCACCACGATGAAGCTGATATCGCAGGCGCCGTTGCGGCGGATCGCCCCGCATGCGGCGGCGAACTGATCACTCTCTTCGGCGCGCACCTGCGCCACCACGCTGCCGGCCAGCCAGCCGATCGGGAACAGAAGCCGCGCCCCTTGCCCGTAGAACAGGCCGATGTCGAAGACGGCATTGGGGTTGCCACCCCACATGTGCGGGGGCACGTAGGACAAGACGATATCGCCGGGCTGCGGCGTCAGCGTCGCGTTTTCCGCCGGCAGCGGCCGGGCATAGGCTTGGCCTTCGAGGTCGGCTGATGGAACCGGACAGGAAATTTCAGGTCCAGTCCACATGGCGTGGATGCCTGGGACGACGCGTGGCGTGGCGAGATACGCCGTGAGAAAAGCGGCGTTTTCCGGCGCCTTCTCGGGCAGTAACAGCGCCGTGACGGCAAGCTGCGAGCGTGGCTCGGTGATCCGGATAGAGGTCATGTCTGATCTTTCCCAGCCGCGGATTGCAGCTTGCTGCGCAAGAAGGTGAAGGGCCGGCTGATGTCGGCGACCAGCGCGTCGCGCGCCGCCCGTGCGTCCTGCGTGGCCAGCGCCTCGACAATGCGGCGGTGATACTGGGCGGTGTCGACCTCACCGGCTTCCGAAAAGGCGTAGATGGCGACGCGGATGCATGGCCCCGATTGCAGCCACAGGCTCTCGATCATCGGGATCAGTACGGCCGAGCCACAGGAGCGGTAAATCTCGAAATGAAAGCTCTGGTTGAGCGTCACTTCGCGGTCGACATCTTTCTTGTGCTTCAGCGCCCGCATCTCATCCCATTCGCCGAGAATGGTTTCGATTGTGGAGATCTGGCGGGGCACCATGCGAGCGGCGGCAAGCGCTATCGCCTCGCCTTCGATCAGGATGCGGGCTCGCAAGAGATCGTCGAGGCGATCCAGCGTGATCGGCGGCACGCGCACCGAACGGTTGGGCAGCGCCTCCAGCGCCTTTTCCGTGATCAGCCGCCCGAGCGCCTCGCGCACCGGCATCGTCGAGGTGACCAGCGCATCGGCCAGGCCGCGGATGGTCAGCACCTGGCTTGGTTCGAACAGGCCGCCAATCAAGGCCCGTCGCAGTTCGGAATAGACGCGATCCTGCACTGTTTCGCGGCCCACCGGCGCAAGCTGGGCCGCGATCGCCTCGTTGTTCCTTTCGATGGCAGTCTTGTGCATGGAATTCCGCTCTGGGCCCGGTTTTCGGCTTGCGGAGGAAATTAAAGCCGAATAGCGTGATCAAAGCAAGTGTGATCACAAATCAAAATCGGGAGGCGACGACGCGCTTCTTCGGCCAGAGGGTTTGATGAGCGAGGCAACCAGACGGCAGGGGCGGGAGAGCCGTGCGCCGGTCCTGACGGCAAGGAACGTCGTCAGGCGGTTCGGCGGTCTCGTCGCCGTCAACGATGTCTCCTTCGATGTCAAAGCCGGAGAAATCCTTGGCCTGATTGGACCGAACGGTGCCGGCAAGACGACCATGTTCGATCTGCTGGCCGGCAGCATATTGCCGAACAGCGGCGATATCTTTCTCAACGGCACGCGCATCTCCGGTGAAGCCGCTCACCTGCGCATCGGTCGAGGGCTCGGCCGCACTTTTCAGATTCCACGACCGCTGCCCAACCTGACGCTGATCGAAAACATCATGCTGGCAGCGCAGGGGCAGACCGGTGAAAGGCTGCTCGCCAACTTCGTCACGCCTTGGCGAGTGGCGGCGCAGGAAAGAGCCGCCCGGACAAAGGCGCTCGAACTGCTGGAGCTCGTCGCCCTCACCCACCTCGCGTATGAGCCGGCGCGCGTGCTGTCCGGCGGCCAGCGCAAGCTGCTCGAACTCGCCCGTATCATGATGGCCGACCCGGCGATCATCCTGCTCGATGAACCGGCGGCCGGCGTCAACGCGACGCTCCTGGAGGTCATCATCGATCGGATCCACGACATCAATGCGCGAGGCATCACCTTCCTGCTGATCGAACACAATATCGACATGGTGGCTCGGCTCTGCCACCGCGTCCTGGTAATGGCGAGCGGTCAGCTGCTCAGCGAGGGCACGGCGGAAGCAGTCGCCCGCGATCCACGCGTCATCGAAGCCTATCTGGGAGGCGCCGCATGAGCGAGACCGTCCTCGATGTCCGCAATCTCGAAGCCAGCTATGAACCCGGCATGCCGATCGTGCGCGGCGCTTCGATCACGGTCGGCAAGGGTGAGATCGTCGTCGTCCTCGGCCCCAACGGCGCCGGCAAGTCCACCTTCATCAAGGCGATCGCCGGCCTCGTCCCGATTACCGGCGGCACGGTTTTCCTGGACGGGAAGAACATCACCGCAGCACCCGCCCACACAATGGTGCGGCTTGGCCTTGCCTTCGTGCCGCAGACCGAAAACATCTTTCCGCTGATGTCGGTCGAGGACAATCTCAAAGTAGCCTGCGGCATCCTCGAGCGGCGGGAAATCCCCGCCCGCATCGAGGAGATGTATGCCGCCTTCCCCGACCTCGTCCGCCAGCGCCGCACCGCCGCCGGCAATCTGTCCGGCGGGCAACGGCAGATGCTCGCCGT
Source organism: Mesorhizobium sp. CA6 (assembly GCF_020165035.1). Taxonomy (NCBI): domain Bacteria; kingdom Pseudomonadati; phylum Pseudomonadota; class Alphaproteobacteria; order Hyphomicrobiales; family Phyllobacteriaceae; genus Mesorhizobium; species Mesorhizobium sp. CA6. The sequence continues at coordinate 94,743 of NZ_JAIUHI010000012.1, forward strand.
CGCGAGGGCGCTGATCGTCCACCCCAAGGTACTGGTGCTGGACGAGCCGTCGGCCGGCTTGTCGCCAAAATTCGTGTCGGTCGTGTTCGAGATGCTGGCCGGCATCCGCAGATCCGGCGTCACCGTTCTGTTGGTCGAGCAGAACGCCAAGGCAGCGCTTGCCATCGGCGACCGCGCTTATGTCCTAGTCGAGGGCAAGGACCGGCATGAGGGCGTCGCCTCCGAATTGTGGAGCGATCCGGTCGTCGCCGAACTCTATCTCGGCCAGCGCCCCCAGCATCACAAGGGAGGCGCGGCATGAGCCTGCAATTCATCGTCGACGGATTGCTGACCGGCTCCATGATCGGCCTCGGCGCCATCGGCGTGACGCTCACCTATTCTATCCTGCGTTTCTCCAACTTCGCCCATGGCGACTTCATGGCCTGGGGAACCTATGCGACGCTGGCCGTGGTCAGCGCCATCGGCGCGACCTTCGGCAAGGTGGCGCCGATCGGGCCACTGTCCTTCGGCTGGTCGCTGCTCGTCGCCCTGGTCGTCGGCATGGCGTTCACTGCCCTGCTGGCGCTGCTGCTCGACAAGGTGCTGTTCTCGCGGCTGCGCTCGCAAGGCCAGGCAATCATCGTCGTGATGGCGAGCTTCGGCGCCTCCATGGCGCTGCGCAGCCTGTTGGAGTTCACCTTCACCTCACGGCCGACCTATTTCAGCCGCGCGATCCAGATCGCCATGCCGATCGGCTTCGGCATCCGCATCACGCCTGACCAGATCGCCTTGCTGCTGCTGACCGCCGTGCTTGTGCTCGGCGTGCATCTGCTGATGACGCGCACGCAGACCGGCCGCTCGATGCAGGCGCTAAGCCAGAACGCGGCGCTGGCCCGCATTGTCGGCATCGACGTCGCCAAGGTGGTGCGCGTCACCTGGATCGTCGGCGGCTCGCTTGCCTGCGTGGCCGGCGTGATGATTGGCATTCTGGTGCAGATCCGACCGTTCATGGGCTTCGACATGCTGCTGCCGATGTTCGCCGCCGCCATTCTTGGCGGCATCGGCAGCATCCCGGGCGCGGTACTCGGCGGCCTGATCATCGGGCTCGCCGAAGCCGGCGCGGTGCAGTTGATCGGTGCCGAATGGCGCGCCGCCGTCTCCTTCATCATCCTGATGGCGGTGCTGTTCGTGCGGCCGATCGGCCTTTTCGGAGTTGGGGAAAGATGATCGATCTCATCGGCTATGGCGCCTTCTTCCTGAGCACTGCACTGATCTTCTCGCTGGTCACGCTGGGGCTCAATTTGCAATGGGGGCTGACGGGCCTGTTCAATGTCGGCCTCGCCGGTTTCGTCGCCATCGGCGCCTACACATCGGCGCTGCTGACGACACCGGACGACCCCGCGCGCCTCGGCGGTTTCGGCCTGCCGATCCTTGCCGGCTGGGCCGGCGCCATGGTGGTGGGCGGCGTTGCCGCAGCCCTTACCGGCATAGCGACGCTGCGTCTGCGGTCCGACTATCTAGCGATCACCACGTTCGGTGTCGCGGTGGTCGTGCAACTGGTCGCACTCAACGCGCAGAAGCTGACCGGCGGGCCGTTCGGCATCGGTTTCATCCCGCGTCCCTTCGGCAGCCTCGCCGAAACTCCGCTGCTGTTCAATCTGTCGAACCTTGCTGTCGTCTCGGCTGTCACGCTGATCGCCTATCTGGCCTTGGAGCATCTGTCACGCAGCCCATGGGGCCGTGTGCTCAAGGCGCTGCGGGAGGACGAACGAGCGGCGATTTCGCTCGGCAAGAGCGCGCGCTTCTACCGCGTCCAGGCCTTCGCCGTCGGCGGCGCTATCATGGCGCTGGCCGGCGCACTTCAGGCGCATTTCATCGGCTTCATCGCTCCCGACAATTACCTGTCGATCCTCACCTTCCAGGTCTGGGTAATGCTGATCGTCGGCGGCTCTGGGAGTAACGCCGGCGCCGTTGCAGGCAGCGTACTGGTCTGGGCGATATGGGCGGGTTCAGGCGCGCTCACGAGCGTGCTCTTCGCACCGGAACAACAGGCGCGAGCCGCATCACTGCAAATCGTCGCCATCGGCGTTATGCTATGCGTTATCCTGTTGGTTCGGCCGAACGGCGTATTTGGTGAGCGGCCACGTCGGGCGCGTTTCGGCAAGCGGACGAAAGCCACAGCCAGCGAAAGTGGATCCTGAACGCAATGGCGCGGCACGAAGCGCTTTCCCTGTGGCACGCGGTCGGCCGCCACCACTGCCTCCGACCCGCGCTGGAAGATCACCTCGATGTCGATCTTGCCGTCGTCGGCGGCGGCTTTGCCGGCCTGTCGACCGCACTGCATGGCGCCAGCAAAGGCCTTTCGGTGGCTGTGCTCGAAGCAGAGATCATCGCCTGGGGCGCCACAGGCCGCAACGCTGGCTTCATCGTGCCAAACTTCGCCAAAATGGATCCGGACGCGATCCTGGCGCATCTCGGTGCCGAGCGCGGCGAGCGGCTGATCGCGGTCGCCGCGGGCAGCGCCGACCTCGTGTTCAACCTGATCGCGCGGCATAGCATCGCCTGCGACGCCGTCCAGAACGGCTGGATACAAGCGGCGCACTCATCGGCTGCTCTCGAGAGAATCCAATCCCGCGCCAGGCAATGGGCGGAGCGCGGCCGGCCGGCGGTGATACTGGACAGCCACCAGACCGAAGCGTTGACCGGCGCGCGAGGCTATGCCGGCGGCTGGATGGACCGCTCAGGCGGCGTGCTCAATCCGGTCCATTTCGCGCGCGGACTGGCCGATGCGGCCGAGAACGCCGGCGCACGGATTTTCGAGCACTCGCGTGTCACATCGATCGACCGATTGTCCGACGGCTGGACGTTGACGACTCCGTCCGGCTCGCTGCGTGCCGGCAAGGTGCTGATCGCCACCAACGCCTATGGCGGCGCGCTTAATCCGACATTGCAGCGGACCTATTTTCCGCTGAAGGTGTTCCAGATCGCGACGGCGCCGCTGCCGTCGAAGGCGCGCCAGCGCTTGCTGCCTGGAGACCAGGGTTTCTCCGACACCAGACGCAATCTTCTCACCTTCCGCTTCGATGCCCAGAACCGGCTCATCAGCGGCGGCATGCATGTGGTAAGCGCGGGCGCCGACAGGCGCGTGCCGCGGACAATCTGGCGGCGACTGGCGAGACGGCTGGAACTGCCCGACTTGCCACCGCTTGAGTATAGCTGGTCGGGGATCGCCGCCGTGGAGCCGGATTTCCTGCCGCATCTGATCGACCTCGGCCCAGGTCTGATGGCGGCCCGTGCCTGCAATGGACGCGGCATCGCCATGACCACGGCCATGGGCAGGGTGCTCGCCGAGTGGGCCGCCGGGACAGAAGGGCGCGACCTGCCGTTGCCATTTGCGCCGCCGGCGCCGATGCCCCTTCACGGCTTGCTGCGCTACGCGCCCAACATGCTGCTGCCTTGGAGCATGTTGCGCGACCGGTTTGATCGGCCCGGTTAGGACGGTTTCAATCACAGCCAGATTCAAACCATCGCCGCTCATTTCGACAGATGGAAAGCAGGTGGTCTGCGCCGCTCCCGATCGAGAAAGAAGCGCATCGCCCATATCTGTCGAGTTTCAGCGGGCGTTTCGTTCCGACCTTCTTGCCCGCGTTCCATGCGCGGCGATCGTGAGCGGTGGGGTCATAAAGGGAATGTCCCATTTCGTTTCTCCTTCGGGCATGATTGGCCACGGGAGGAACGCCTACGTACTTACTCGGTTGGAGTCTGGGGCCGCAAGAAGACCGACAGCTTCTGGCCTCGTAAATGCGATAGCAGCCATTCGGCACGGCTGGACCAACATCGCCTGGACAAAACCGTCGCGGCTCACACAGCGCTGTTCCTGGCGGCCTCCAGCGAATTCACGAAACGCAGTGAGCGCTGCAGCGTGGCCCGAATGGTCGGGATATCGACAGGGGTCTTTCGCCGTTGCGGGTCGCGGCGCTGAGGGCGCTCCAATCGCAATGGCATTTCGATGCTGACTGGAAGCGCCGGAGGGAGCATCCGCCAATATTTCAGGTAATCGACAGCGCCCTCGCCGAGAGCACAGAACGTCCATCCTGCGTCGCGGCTGACAACGTCCTTGAGATGTGCATGACCAATCGTGTCGATGGCTGTCGCGATATCTTCTGCGGGCTGCGTTGCCTCATGGCTATAGGTGAAGACGTTTCCGGCGTCGTGATTGAGGCGGACTAGGCGCGATCCGATGTCGCGTACGAAGCTTGCTCCCATCCGAGCATTGCCAAGTAAATCGCCCCTGCCATGTCCAGGGTTCTCGAGCGCAAGAGCGACACCGGATTGCTCCAGCCTCGGCAGAACGGCATCGATCGCCTTTCGTATGCCCGCCCTTTTTGTCATCGGCCCGGCATTGGTAATCAGGGAGGATGCGCCTAAACCGGCAGCAAAGGCGATGCGCCGCGACAAGGCATCCACCGCATCCGGCCCCGAAAGGTCGAGATGAGCCGATACGGCCTTGATCCCAAGCCCGGCAGCTTCCGCCGTCGCCCTCAGCCTTGAGGCGTTCGTGGTGGTGAACATGCCCTCTTCGAAATCGACATAACCGCGAATGAAGGCCGGCTCGACATGGATGGCGCCGGCCAGCGCGATTTCCCCGATGGCCAGTTCCATCGAATAGCCGTCAAAGAGCGCAGTCGATACCGATATGGTCCTGGGCATCGGAGGCAGCGCTCAGGCTCCTTTGCCGTAGACGATCAGTTCGGAGGCTTCCTTCACCTTGGCTGGAGAGAGGGCCTCGCGCCAATCGTCGCGGACCACGACGCCTTTTGCGAAGCGCATCAGGCGCAGCGCGGCGTCCGAGGGCACTTTCGGAGAGAAGCCGAACCACATGGCTATCTCGACATTCAGATGGCCGATGAGGAAGTCAAGAGCGGCTTGTCTGGGAATGCCATATCTACGCTCGCATTCCTCCACAGCCTCGACCATCGTGTCGACGAAGGGCATCGCAACCATCTCGGACAGGCCCGGCTCGAGTATCGCCAGTTGCTCGACCGTGACCCGGTGGCTTTCGATGATCGGCGACCACATCGTTTTGCACACCTCTTCGCCAAGCGCGTAGTGCTCCTCCGGGCCTTGCATCAGGGCGCAGACGATGGACTGCCTGGCGATGCCGCCGTGATAATCGCGACGCGCCGCCCACTCCGTCTCGTCATTGAACAAAGGCGGATGGCAGGGGTGGCCGATGAAGTAGGTCAGGTCTGGCCGATCCCCGGGAAGATCGCCGGCGTAGGGTGCCGCGGCGTCCAGAATGAGGATCATAGTGCCTTTGGCCAACATCGGCGATATCTGCCGCATCACCTGGCCGATGATGTTGTCAGGCAAAGCCATCACTAGGACTTTGGCGCCGGGAATGCCTTCCTCCATGGCGACGGCGCTGAGGTTGGCGTCGGCCAGCCGCTTGCGGCCTGCCTCGCCGACTTCCACGGCGCGGACATCGTAGCCCGCGTCCACCAGCTTGCGGGTCACGCGGAAGCCCATCTTCCCTCCGGCTCCAAGCACCGCTACGGATGTCCTCATTTCTTCTCTCCCATTTTCACGTTGATGGCGCCCGGATGGCGCAGATTCAGCCGAACGCCTGCAGCGCGACCTCGAGTTCCGGATGGTTGGCGGCATAGTCGCGTGCCGGAATGCCTGCGGCAGCGGCGTCGAAAGCATCATGCAGGCTTCGCACGCCTGCAGCCGGCCCACCCGGATGCGCCATGATGCCGCCGCCGCAGCAATAGATGAAATCGTTCGAGCCGAGCCTGCCAAAGGTGTCGGCCGCTTGCACCGCAGTCTGTCCGGACGAAAATACCGGCATGACCATGTCGGGACGGTCCGCGCGCCCAAACATCGGCGTGAGACAGGCATGGGCCGAGGCCATCACCGACGCATCCTGCTCGCAGAATTTGTTGGACAGCCCGTTGACGTGCATGTGGTCGATCCCGGCCAGCCGCCAGAATTTCTGATAGGCGAGATAGCTCATGCCGATATCGACAGAACGGCTGAAAAGGCCCCAGCCTGCGCGATGCCCGTGAAGAGGGACAGCTGAATGTCGGCGAACGTCGATGACGCCCGACAGACCGACGGAATTCAAGACGAGCATGGCGCAGGTCCCGCCGCGCCGACCGATCATATCCAACCGACGCCGCATGGCGTCGACATCTCCCGAAATGTTGGCCGCGTACATAACCTTGCGACCGGTTCTGTCGGCATGTCTGTCTATAACCGCCATCACCGCTTCGAACCGCTGCTCGAATGGCGAATGCGGAGGATCTCCCATCAATTCGTCGTCCTTGATGAAATCGACACCGGCGGCAATCAACGTATCGGCAAGGGCAGCCGTCTCTTCCGGCGTGAGACCGACGCTCGGCTTGATGATCGTGCCGATCAAGGGGCGCCCTTCCACGCCGGTCAGCCGACGCGTTCCCTCCACGGCGAAAGCCGGCCCGGAGTAAGCGTCCGTAAAAAAATCCGGAAAGGTAACGTCCAGCAGCCGCATGGCCGAGAAATGATGCAGCTCGAACAAGTTGCCGAGAACTGTCGACCAAACCGAGGCAAGGACGGTCCCCGTATTCTCGATATTCCAGGAGAGTCCGACCTTTGCCCGGAGCGGCTTGCCGGCCTTCAGGGTTTTCGGAGACCGCGAAAATGGCAAGGCCTCATTCTCGACTTCCACGACATCGTCGATGAATTCGACGCGCGCTCCAAATCTCCTCAGCAGCTCCGGTGTCTCTCCCGGAACGGCACGGAAGGTCCCGCTGGATTGTTCGCCGGCCATTGCGGTTGCGGCGACCTCTAACGGATAGCGGGTTTCGATCAAATAGGTGGCGCAGAGACGACCATTCGATGCGGCTATTCCAGCTGTGACATCACTCATGGAGGGAGCGTTAGCACCAAAATGACATTATGTCATCACATGAGTTTTGGGTGGCAAAAAAGTTTTCAGAAGCGCGCAATTTAGCCGCCGGCACCGCCGGCCAACTTCGAATAGAGTTCATTGGCGCGGCCAATGTGTTCAGCCATAGCGGCGCTCGCGCCTTCCGCATCGCCGCTGGCAATCGCCTTGTATATTCGTTCATGCTCCTCGACTGTGAGGCGTTCGGCGCCCTTCATGGCGACGAGATCCCGCTTGAACCGGGAAAGCCACTCGAGCATTCCCTTGGCCACAGCTGCGATCATCGAATTCCCGCTCATCTCCGCGATGACGGCGTGAAACTCCATGTCTGCGGTCACAAATCGCGCCTGATCGGTCTTTGCCTCGCGCAAATGGCGCAAGGTCTCGGCAAGTCGCTCCAGGCCCTTGGCCGTGGCGCGCCGCGTCGCGATCCTGACCAGACCGGTTTCCAGCAAGAGCCTGACTTCTTTCAGTTCTTCGAGCCCGCGGGAGTTCGTCGCCAGCATCATGACCATCGCCGCTGAGACCTGGTCGACAATCACCTCGGGCGTCGGATTGATTACGCGTGCGCGTTCGCCATGCGAAATCCTGATAAGGCCCATCTGCTGCAGCGACTGCATCGCTTCGCGGATCGACGGCCGGCCCACGCCAATCATCGTCATCAGTTCCTTCTCCGACGGCAATTGCGAACCGGGCGGAAACTCCGATGTCGAGATCGCGGCCAACAGCCGGTCGAGCACCTCGACATACAGCTTCTTCTTCTGGACCGGTTCCATCCGCCCCTCCGTAATCCTTGTTGGCATATCGACAGCGAGTCGCACGGGCAAACAAGCCCTGCCGGTCAATTGACATTACATATATGATGACCTAATGTCCACCTTGCGTGGAGCCACAAACCGGCGCGCAGGATGCCGCAGGGCCGGCACCGAAGCCGGCCCGCAGACTGAGGACAGACTTAACCGACAGGCCCATTTCGTTCCCGACGATCGGAAGCGAACAAGTTCCGCTACCGGCTTGCCTATTTGGTATGCTGGTATAACATGTAGATGGTATGGCATCTTCGGAAGAGACGCTGTAAGGGAAATGACAGACGACCGACCGGGTTGGGCGGTTTTTTTGGGAGGAGATATCCATGAAGTTTGCAACTGTGGCGGCATTTGCCGCCGCGCTGGCGAGTGTTTCGGTTCTACCGGCAATGGCGTCGCAGGACGCGCCGGTCATCGCGCTGGCCAACGCCTATTATGGCAACACCTGGCGGCACCAGATGGTGGAGGCGTTCGAAGCCTCCGCCAAGGAAGCCAAGGCCGCCGGGCAAATCGCCGACTACATCGTCATGAACGGCGACGGCTCGGTCGCGCAGCAGAACAGCCAGATCGCCGAACTAATCCTCAAGAAGGTTGACGTGCTCGCCGTCGACGCGGCCTCGGAGACCGCCGTCAACGGCGTGATCGAGAAGGCCTGCAAAGCCGGGATCATCGTGATCTCCTTCGATTCCGTCGCATCGGCGCCGTGCAACTACCAGCTCAATTTCGACTTCAAGGGCTACAAGGCGGCCCAGGCCGAAGCCGTATTTAAGATGCTCGGCGGTAAGGGCAATGTCATCCAGGTGCGCGGTGTGAAGGGCTCGGCGCCCGACAACGACATGTTCAATGCGCAACAGTCGGTGCTGGCCAAGTATCCGGACATCCAGGTGGTAGCCACGGTCTACGGCCAGGCGACCGCTTCGGTTGCGCAGGCGGCCATCGCCAATGTGCTGCCCTCGCTGCCGCATGTCGACGCCGTGCTCGGCCAAGGCGGCAGCGACGATGTCGGCATCGCCCAGGCCTTCGTCCAGTATGGCGGCGACTACAAGGACAAGATGCCGATCATCGAAGGCGGCGGCGGCACCGACTTCGTCAAATGGTGGGCCGAGGAGAACGCCAAGAACGGCTACCAAACGGTTTCGATGAACACCACGCCTGGCATCGGCGGCGCCGCTTTCTGGCTCGGGCTGTCGCTGCTTAAGGGCGCCAATGCGCCCAAGCTGATGATCATGCCGGTGGCGACGGTCGATGCGAGCAACTTGAAGGACTATGCAAAGCTGCCGGGCGGGCAGATCATCAGCCCGAGCTACTCGCTGGACTGGGTCAAGCAGAACCTGCTCAGCAAATAAGCCAGGCAGTTCGGGATCGGGCGCTGCCGCACGGCCGCGCCCGATCGTTGTCCGCGCAAAACCGGAGGACGAATGTCCCACATCGCCGTTGCCGTACAGGGCACCGCTGCCGCCCCTGCTGGACCGAGCGTCGTTTCGCTGAGCGGGATCACCAAGAGTTTTGGGCCGACGCTGGCCAATGCGGGGATCGACCTGTCTGTGCGGGCCGGCGACGTGATCGGGCTCGTCGGCGGCAACGGTGCCGGCAAGTCGACGCTGATGCGCATTCTGTGCGGCGCGATGTGGCCGACGCTAGGCGCGATTTCCTTTGCCGGCGAAGAGGTTCCTTTCGCAGCCTACAACACTGGCGAAGCGCAGCGCCGTGGCATCCGCATGGTGCATCAGGAGCTGTCGCTATGCGCCAACCTGTCTGTCGCCGAGAATTTCTTCCTGGAGACCCCTGGCGACTCGGCAAGCCGGCCGGGCTGGCGGGCGTTGTACCGAACCCGCGCCCGCGCGGCGCTCGACGCCGTCTTCCCGGGCAACGGCATCGACGCCGATACCGAGGTCGGCCATCTCACCATTGCCGAACGTCAGATGGTCGAGATCGCACGCGCCGCGGCGACGCCCAGCGTCACGCTGATCGTGCTCGACGAGCCGACCTCTTCTCTCGACCTCGACCGCTCGAAGCAGCTGAGAGCCTTTGTCCGCGGACGCGCAAAGGCCGGACTCGCCTTCATCTTCATCAGCCACAAGCTGCAGGAGATCATCGACGTCGCCACCGAAGTCGTGGTGCTGCGCAACGGCCGCATGGCCTGGCAGGGCCACGCCTCGAATGCCTCGATCGGCAAGCTGGTGCAGTTGATGGGTGGCGACGCCAATCCGATCCATCAGCACAGCGTCGCCGCGGCATCCTCGCAGGACGTGCTGGTGCGGCTCTCGGGAGCGCTGACGTCGGAGCTCGGCCGCGACCTCGACATCGTGCGCGGCGAGATCGTCGGGTTGGCCGGGCTCGAGGGCAGCGGCCAGAAGGATCTGCTGCACGCGATCTTCAAGCCCGACCGGAAACAGCAGGCGACCGTCGCCAGGTATGCCGAGGCAGGCTTCATCGCCGGTGACCGGCAGAAGGAAGGCGTGTTCCCGCTGTGGAGCGTGCTCAGCAACATCAGCATTGGCGCGCTTGCCCGCCGGTCGGCGCTGGGCGTCGTTTCCGAGCGCGCCAACAGCGATACGGCGAAAGGCGCCGCCAGCAAGCTGCGGCTCGACGACACGCGCTTTCAGTCCAACATCACCGAGCTCAGCGGCGGCAACCAGCAGAAGGCACTGGTGGCGCGGGCGCTGGTCGCTGACACGCCGATCATCCTGCTCGACGATCCGACACGCGGCGTCGACATAGCCACCAAACAGGATTTCTATCGGCTCTGCAACGAAGTCGCGCGTGGCGGCAGAGCGCTGATCTGGCATACGACCGAGGATGCGGAACTGCTTGCCTGCGACCGCGTGCTGGTCTTTTCCGGCGGCCGTATCGTCAGCGAGCTGGCGGGCGAGGCTATTACCGAGCAAGCCATCGTCGGTGCCTCCTTCGCGCAACCGGCGGCCGGCCAATCCAATACCCCCAGCAAGCGGACCGTCATGGCGGGACTCGGGCGCAAACTGGTCAATGCCGCGCCGTTCATCGGGCTTGCCGCCGTGCTTGCCATCATGATCGCGATCAATCCGGCTGTCGCCTCGACTTTCGGGCTCGATCTTCTCTTGATGCCGGCGCTGTCGCTGGTGCTGGTGACGGCGGCGCAGATGTTCATCGTCGGGGGCAGCGAGATCGACCTCGGCGTCGGCGCCTTCGCCGGCCTGGTCAGCGTGCTCAGCGCCACACTGCTCTACGACCAGCCATGGCTCGGCACGCTGGCGCTGGTGGCCGCGCTCGCCGCCTATGCCGGCCTTGGCGGCGTTATCCAGGCGCGCAAGATCCCGGCCATCGTCGTCACGCTGGGCGCATCCTTCATCTGGGTCGGCATCGGCTACGCGCTGCAGCCGACACCCGGCGGCGCAAGCCCGGACTGGCTGATCACCCTCTTCGGCTGGTCGATCGGCTTCATGCCGACGTCGATCATCATGATCGCAACCGTGGCACTGATCGTGCTCGCCATTGACCGGTTGCCGCTCGGTGTGGTGCTGCGTGGCTTCGGTAACAACCCGGCTGCGATGATCCGCTCAGGATGGTCGCCGACCCGCTATGCACTGGTGCGCTATCTCATCGCCGGTCTGTTCGCGGGCGCTGCCGGCCTGTCGCTGACGGCCATCAACACGGCGAGCGACATCAACTCCGGCAATTCCTTCACGCTGCTCAGCGTCGCCGCGGTGGTGATGGGCGGCTGCTCGCTCCTCGGCGGCATCATTTCGCCGGTCGGCGCCGTCGCCGGCGCGGTGACGCTCTCGCTGATCGGCGCACTTCTGGGCACCCTCAGCGTCAGCAGCGACTACAACGCCGCCACGCAAGGGTTGATCCTGATCGCGCTGCTCACCTTGCGCAGCCTGACCGCAGACCGCCGGAGCGAGTCATGAACGCATTTGCCAGCTTCGGCATCTGGGCGCAGCGGAACCGCTGGATCTGGGCGGCGATCGGCGTGCTTGTGTTGTGGCTGGTGCTCTCCGTGGTCACCAACCGCTTCAGCCTGTCCAGCTTGTCCGGAGTCATTTTGTCGGCATCTTTCCTGACGATCGTCGGCATCGGCCAGATGTTCGTGGTGACCACCGGGCGCGGCAACGTCGATCTCTCCGTCGCTTCGGTAATCACGCTCAGCGCCTTCGTCGCGTTGCTCACCATCAAGGGACAGGATGCCAACCTGGCCATCGGCGTCATCGCCGCGATCCTGCTCGGCCTGGCCGTCGGGGCGCTCAATTCGCTGCTTGTCGTCGGGCTCGGCATTCCGGCGATCATCGCGACGCTGGCGACCGGCTATGTGTTGGCGACCGCAACGCTCTTATCGAACAAGGCGATCCCGGGTTTCGCGGTCAGCCCGGCACTGAAGCAACTGGCGACTGGCCGTATCTCCGGCGTGCCGATCATGGCCGTCATCGCCATTCTCGGCGTCGCCGCAACCTCCTTCGTTTTGCGCTACACGGTGTTCGGGCAACTGCTGTCAGCGGTCGGCCAGAACCGCGCCGCGGCCCGGCTCGCAGGCATCAGCAACGGTCCGGTGGTCGCATCGGCCTTCGTCATCTCCTCGGTGCTGGCATCGCTCGACGGTCTGTTGCTCGGAGCCTATATCGGCGGCGCCTTCCTGGAGATGGGCCAGCCCTATCTGCTGCAGTCGATTGCCGCGGTGGTGCTAGGCGGAACGCTGATCTTCGGCGGATCGGCGACGGCTTTAGGGACGCTCTTCGCCAGCATCCTGCTCATCCTCATCGTCACCACCATGCAGATCATCGGTCTGCCTCCGGGCGCGCAAGACATCGTGCAAGGCATCGTCGTTATCTTCGTGCTTGCGCTGGCCGGGCGCCAGGCAATGGCACGGCGCACGCCCGCCGACCTCGCGGACGGCGACAAGGACCCGGAGGCGACGACGAAAGTGCCGGCGGCGAAGGTCCAGCCGAGATGACAGACAAGTCATAGACAATTCCTCTTGCCAAACTCTGGTAGAGTGATCATACCAGTATGCGAGATGACGATTGGCGCGGCCCCTCGTCTGAACATCAGGAGCAGATTGATGACAACGATTGCGCTATTGGGTGCCGGCGGCAAAATGGGCTATCGCCTGTCGACCAATTTTCGCGGCTCGCCCTACACCATCCGCCATGTCGAGATCAGCGAGCCGGGCAAGGAGCGCCTGAAGACCGGGCTCGGCATCGACACGGTCGGCGTCGATGAAGCGCTCAAGGGTGCCGACGTGGTGATCCTGGCGGTTCCCGACACGCATATCGGCAAGGTCTCGGCCGGCATCGAGAGCAAACTCGTCCCGGGAACGATGCTGATAGTGCTCGATGCCGCAGCCCCCTTTGCCGGCCATCTGCCGAAGCGCTCCGACCTCACCTATTTCGTCACCCATCCCTGCCATCCGCCGATCTTCAATGACGAAACCGACATGGCGGCCAAGAAGGACTTCTTCGGCGGCGTCAAGGCCAAGCAGCACTTCGTCAGCGCCCTGATGCAGGGTCCGGAGCAGGACTATGCCAAGGGCGAGGAGATCGCTCGGATCATCTGGGCGCCCGTGATGCGCTCGCATCGCTTGACCGTTGAGCAAATGGCGCTACTGGAGCCTGGTCTGTCGGAGACGGTATGTGCTTCGCTGCTCGTCGTCATGAAAGAAGCCGTCGACGAGGTGGTGGCGCGCGGCGTCGACAGGCAGGCAGCGCTCGACTTCCTGCTTGGCCACATGAACGTGCTCGGCGCCGTCATCTTCGGTGAAACCAAGGGTGTGTTCTCGGACGCCTGCAACAAGGCTATCGAATTCGGCAAGCCGGTGCTCATGCGCGACGACTGGAAGCGGGTCTTCGAACCGGAAGAGATCGCAGCCAGCATCCAGCGCATAACCTGATGCGAAGTCGAGGTTAGGTACAGATCACCTGAATTAGTGGTTGACTCATCATACCAGCTAGCTTTAGCTGCCCTGGCTCGGATTTTTGGGAAATCCGACCACGAAGGAGTGACGGGCGGCGGGGAGAGCAGCGAGACAAGGTTCGGATGAAAGCCGGCAAAGACCTTCAAAATCCGAGCGGCGCGGCCCACACTGCCTAACTAATTCAGACGCAGACAATCGCCTCGGCCGTCCGGGGCAGGTTTTTCAACGGGAGGACTTCATGAAACTCAATCGCAGAATGACGCTTGCGGCTTTCGCCGGCGTGCTCGCACTCGGCACCGCGATGCCTGCCTATGCGGCGGACCTGATCGCCATCATCACGCCTTCGCACGACAATCCGTTCTTCAAGGCGGAAGCCATCGGCGCCGAGGCCAAGGCCAAGGAGCTCGGCTACGATACGCTGGTCCTGGTGCATGACGACGATGCCAACAAGCAGTCGGAGCTGATAGACACGGCGATAGGTCGCGGCGCCAAGGCGATCATCCTCGACAATGCCGGCGCCGACGCCACTGTCGCGGCCGTGCAGAAAGCCAAGGACGCCGGCGTCCCCTCCTTCCTCATCGACCGCGAGATCAACGCCACTGGCGTCGCCGTGGCGCAGATCGTCTCCAACAACTACCAGGGCGCCCAGCTCGGCGCGCAGGAATTCGTCAAGCTGATGGGCGAGAAGGGCAACTATGTCGAACTGGTCGGTAAGGAGTCCGACACCAATGCCGGCATTCGCTCCAAGGGCTATCACGACGTGATCGACGACTATCCGGACCTGAAGAAGGTCGCGCAGCAGTCGGCCAACTGGAGCCAGACCGAGGCCTATTCCAAGATGGAGTCCATCCTGCAGGCCAACCCGGACATCAAGGGCGTGATCTCCGGCAACGACACGATGGCGATGGGCGCCTATGCGGCGTTGGCCGCAGCCGGCCGCAAGGACGTCATCGTCGTCGGCTTCGACGGGTCGAACGATGTGCGCGATTCCATCACGTCAGGCGGCATTAAGGCGACGGTGCTGCAGCCGGCCTACGCCCAGGCGCAGATGGCCGTCGAGCAGGCCAGCGACTTCATCAAGAACAAGAAGTCGCCGGAGAAGGAAAAGCAGCTGATGGACTGCGTGCTGATCAACGGCGACAATGCTCCCAAGCTGGAGACCTTCGCGCTTAAGAACTGAGCCGGCGCGATAGAAGCTGCGAGGGGCGAACGCGTTCGTCCCTCGCCTCCATTTTCACTATCCGGGTGCCTTTCGAACGCCATGCCGAACAAGTTGACCTGGCTCACCCTTGGGCTGACCGTTGCCGCGCTCGTTGGTCTCAGCCTCAGCGCCTGCAAGATCCTGCCGACACTGCCGGCGCAAGGCGGCGATAGCGCCAACAGCACGGTCTTCAATCCCGACAAGATGGTCGAGGACATCTGGGTCTCGAAGGTCATTCCCTATTTGCAGCAGAAGGCAGGACCGTTCGCAGAGGTCCATGCGCTGGCCAAGACCGATCAAGTCGCCGCCGGCGCCAGATACGGCAATGCGAAGAAGCAGGCGAATTCGCCATGGACTTTCGCGGTTCGGGTCGAAGGCAAGATCGTCGCCGCCAACACGCAATCGCGCGCGGCGACCATCGATGTCGACGTCGATGGCGACGGCAAAGCGGATGCGCGTGTGCAGATCGGGCCGGCGATGCGCGGCACCGCACTTCGCGACAGCCTGGACTTCGTGCAGTTCAACGACTTCACCAACCAGATCGACTTCGCCCAGTTCGGCAAGGCCTTCAATGCCCATGCCGACAAGACCGTGCTGTCCAAGCTGCCGCGTGATACACTTGAGGGCCGGACCGCGAAGGTGCTCGGCGCCTACACGATCGAAAGCAGCCAGAACCTGCCGCTGGTGACGCCGGCGGAGGCCGAGATCGGGCCGAAGTCATGAGCTCCGATCACGACGTCATACTCAAGCTGGAAGACATCTCCAAGGTCTATGCCGGCACCGTGGCGGTCAAGCACGCCAATTTCGAGGTGCGCAAGGGCGCCGTCAACGTGCTGGTCGGCGAGAACGGCGCCGGCAAGTCGACGCTGATGAAGATCATCGCCGGCGTTGAACGGCCAACCGCCGGCCGAATCCTGCTCGACGGCAACGAGGTTTCGTTCTCGTCCTCGGGAGATGCAGTCGGCCGCGGCATCGGCATGGTGTTCCAGGAACTGAACCTGTTCGGCAACCTCACAGTCGCCGAGAATATCTTCGCCACCCGCGAGCTGACCAACGCCTTCCGCAAGATCGACCATAAGGCGCAGGAGCGGCGCGCTGCCGAGTTCCTCGAACAACTCGAAGCCGGCATCCGGCCGGACATGCCGGTCGAGGATCTGCGCATCGGCCAGCAGCAGCTGGTCGAGATCGCCAAGGCGGTTTCGCTCGACGCGCGCGTCCTGATCATGGACGAGCCGACCTCGGCGCTGAGTGCGGCCGAGGTCGAGATCCTGTTCAAGGTGATCGCCGATCTCAAGGCGCGCGGAGTCGCCATCGTCTACATCTCGCACCGGCTGGAAGAGCTGATCCGCATTGGCGACTACATCACCGTGCTGCGCGACGGCCGCATCACCGGCCAGGAGGAGATGAAGAACGTCGACACGCAGTGGATCGTGCGGCAGATGATCGGCTCCGACGCCAAGGATTTCGCCAAGGCCGATGGTCATCAGCCGGGCGAGGAGATCTTCCGCGCCGAGGAGATCTGCCTGCCGCGCGTCACCGGCGGATTGGCGGTCGACCATGTCTCCCTGTCGCTGCGCGCCGGCGAGATCCTAGGCATCTACGGCCTGATGGGCGCCGGGCGCAGCGAACTGTTCGACTGCATCATGGGTCGCCACGGCCAAGCCAGCGGCAGGATCTTCATCGACGGCAAGCCGGTCAAGGAGCGCGACACGACGCGGCGCATCCGGCGCGGCCTGGCGCTGATCCCGGAAGATCGTCAGCGCGAGGGCTTGGTGTCGATCCTGTCCGTCGCCAGCAACCTAACCTTGGCCAGCCTGTCGCGCTTCGTCAGCCTGTTCCACATTCGCGGCGGCGCCGAGAAGCAGGCTGTCACGCAGATGGTGCGCGAGCTGGCGATCAAGGTGGCCGACCCGGCGCAGGAGGTGTCATCACTGTCCGGCGGCAACCAGCAGAAGGTTGTGATCGGCAAGGCGCTGCTCACCGGACCGAAAGTGCTTTTGATGGACGAGCCCAGCCGCGGCATCGATGTAGGCGCCAAGGCCGATGTCTTCCGCACGATGCGCAAGCTTTCGCGCGACGGCCTGGGAATCCTCTTCGCCACTTCGGACCTCGACGAGGTGATGGCATTGTCCGACCGCATCGCGGTGATGAGCAACGGAAAATTGACGGGAATGTTCAACCGCGCCGAGGCGACGGAAGCGGCGATCGTCGCCGCATCAGCGCTTGGCCATGGCCCCGTACACGGAGAGCAAACCCGATGACCGACATCCCAGCCAAGGCTGCCGCGCCATCCGTATCGAGCGGCTCCATGCTTTTGACGCTGATGAAGCTCCGGACCTTTATCGCCCTGATCGCCGTGCTGGTGTTCTTCTCGATCGCGGCGCCGAATTTCCTCTCGGCGGGCAACCTCATCCTGATGGCCAAGCACGTGGCTCTCAACGCTTTCCTCGCCATGGGCATGACCTTTGTCATCATCACTGGCGGCATCGACCTGTCGGTCGGCTCGATTGTCGGCCTGTGCGGCATGGTTGCCGGCTATCTGGTGCTCAACGGCATCGACTTGCAGATCGGTTACACCGTCTATTTCAACGTCATCGAGATCGCGCTGATCACGCTTGGCGTCGGCATCCTGATCGGCGCCGTCAACGGGCTACTGGTCACCAGGCTCAACGTCGCGCCCTTCATCGCCACGCTCGGCACGCTCTATGTCGCGCGCGGACTGGCGCTCTTGTCGTCGGACGGCCGTACCTTCCCCAACCTCGTCGGCAAACCGGAGCTCGGCACCACCGGGTTCGGTTATCTCGGCGCCGGCAAACTGTTCGGCCTGCCGGTCTCGATCTGGATACTGGTCGTGGTGGCGCTGGGAGCGGCCTATCTCGCCCGCTATACGCCGCTCGGCCGCCACATCTTCGCCGTCGGCGGCAACGAGCGCGCCGCGCGGATCTCGGGGGTGCGGGTCAATACGGTGAAGATGTTCGTCTACATGTTCTCCGGCCTCTGCGCGGCGATCGTCGGCCTCATCATCTCGTCCGAGCTGATGGCCTCGCATCCGGCCACGGGCGAAAGCTTCGAGCTCAACGCCATTGCGGCGGCGGTGCTTGGCGGCACCTCGATGTCGGGCGGCCGCGGCACGATCGGCGGCACCATCGTCGGCGCCTTCGTCATCGGCATCCTTTCCGATGGGCTGGTGATGATGGGGGTGAGCTCGTTCTGGCAGATGGTGATCAAGGGTCTCGTCATTATCGTCGCCGTCGTTGTCGACCAGGCGCAGCGCCGGCTGCAGAGCCGCGTGACATTGATGCAGATGGCGAAGGCGGGTTGAGCATGGCTGAGTTGCGTGGAGCGCTGATCGGCTGCGGCTTCTTCGCCGTCAACCAGATGCATGGCTGGCGCGATATAGACGGCGCCTCGATCGTCGCCATCTGCGATCGCGACCCCGAGCGACTACGGATCGTCGGCGACCAGTTCGGCATCGAGCGGCGCTATGGCGATGCGGCCGCGATGTTTGCCGGCGAGACGCTCGACTTCGTCGACATCGCCACCACCGTCGGCAGCCATCGGCCGCTGGTTGAGATGGCTGCGGCCAACCGCGTGCCCGTGATCTGTCAGAAGCCGTTTGCGCCGTCGCTGGCCGACGCCAAGGCCATGGTGAAAGCCTGCGCGGATGCCGGCGTGCCGCTGATGGTGCACGAGAACTTCCGCTGGCAGTCGCCGATCCAGGCGGTGCGCGCGGTTGTCGACGGCGGTGACATCGGCAGGCCGTTCTTCGGGCGCATCTCGTTCCGCTCGGCCTATGATGTGTTTTCCGGTCAGCCTTATCTGGCGACGGGCAAGCGCTTCATCATCGAGGATCTCGGCATCCACATCCTCGACGTCGCACGCTTCCTGCTCGGCGACGTATTGAGCCTCACGGCGCGTACTGCGCGCGTCAATCCAGCCATCGCCGGCGAGGACGTGGCGACGATGCTGATGGATCATGAGGGCGGCGCAACCTCCGTGGTCGATTGCAGCTATGCGACGAAGCTTGCCACCGAGCCGTTCCCGGAGACACTGATCGAGCTTGACGGGACGGACGGCACGATCCGCCTGGCGCAGGGCTACCGCCTCACGGTCACCGGCAGGAGCGGCACCAGCGTCACCGACGTGTCGCCGCCGCTGCTTTCCTGGGCGTCGCGGCCGTGGCACAACATCCAGGAAAGCGTCGCGGCGATCCAGAAGCACTGGGTGGACTGCCTTGCCGCTGGCAAGGAACCCGCCACCACCGGCGCCGATAACCTCAAGACATTCGCGCTGGTCGAGGCCGCCTATGCCGGTGCGGCCAGCCGGCAACCGGTACGGATCAACGAGCTGCTCAAATGACCGCTGATCCGTTCCTGCTCTACGGCACGCACGCGGTCGAAGCCGAGCCTGTCAGGCTCAGCGCAGGACCGCTTAGCGCCGATTTCGTCAATGGCAATCTGCGCACCATTCGCCACGCCGGCACCGAGGTGCTGCGCGCCATCGCCTATATCGTGCGCGACCGTGACTGGGGCACTTATGAACCGGCGCTGGCGGATCTGGCCATCGAACAGAAGGACGACCATTTCTCGGTGCGCTATTCGGCAAGCTGCGAGGGGCCGGACGGAAGCAGGCTCGGCTTCCAAGCCGCGATCGACGGCCGTGCGGATGGCCGGCTCAGCTTCGATGTGACCGCCCTGCCCCAGAGCGATTTCGAGACCAACCGTTGCGGTTTCTGCATCCTGCATCCGATCGCCGACCTCGCCGGCAGCCCGGTGAAGGTCGAGCAAACGGACGGCACCATCGTAAATACCAAGCTGCCGCTGCTGATCGACCCCTGGCAGCCTTTCAAAGACATGCGCGCCATCACTCATCAGGTGCGGCCGGGCGTTAGCGCCGAATGCCTGATGGAAGGCGACATTTTCGAGATGGAAGACCAGCGTAACTGGTCGGATGCCTCCTACAAGACCTATGTGCGGCCGCTCGCTCTGCCATGGCCCTATATGCTGCCGGCCGGCCAGCCGATGCGACAGACGATCGGCCTGCGCATCACCGGTGGCTCCAAGGAGACTGCCAAGGCAATAGGCGCCGAGCCGATCCGCATCGAACCAGGCGAGACCGGCGCGAAGCTGCCCGATGTCGGCGTGGTCATTTATCCGGAAGATGTCGAGGCGGCGCAGGGCAACCTTCCGCTGCTCAAGAAGCTTGGCCCACAGCAGTTCCTCCTCTATTACGATCCGACACGCGGCCACGGCCGGGACGCCTTGCAGGCTCATGCCAGGCTCGCCGCCGCATATCCGGCCTCCACAATGCTCGAATGCGTGGTCGCCTGCGCCGGCGATCTCGAAGCAGAACTCTCGGGTGTCGCCGACATGGTGCGCCGGGCGGGCCTGCGGCTCGATGCCGTCGCTGTGTCGCCGTCTGTCGACCGGCAGTCGACGCCGCCCGGCAGCACTTGGCCAGCCTGCCCGCCGCTGCAGGACGTCTATGCAGCGGCGCGACGCGCCTTTCCAGACCTCCGTCTCGGCGGCGGCATGTTCAGCTATTTCACCGAGCTTAACCGCAAGCGCGTTCCCGCCGGCCAGCTCGATTTCATCACCCATTGCACCTGCCCGATCGTGCACGCAGCTGACGATCTCAGCGTCATGCAATCGCTGGAGGCGCTGCCCTTCATCACCCAGTCGACAAGGGCGATCTATGGGGCGAAGCCTTATCGCATCGGCCCGTCGACGATCGCCATGCGGCAGAATCCTTATGGCGGCGCCACCAAGGACAATTCAAACGGCCAGCGCATCGCAATGGCCAATCGCGATCCGCGTCATGCCGGCTTGTTCGCCGCCGCGTGGACGATCGGCTACGCCGCGCGTGTCGCGCCGGCCAAGTTGGAGATGCTGACGCTCTCCGGCTTCACCGGGCCATTCGGTGTGCTGGCGACAACCGGCGAGCCCGCCGAGGAGGGAAAGCCGCGACCGATCTTCCACGCGATCCAGGGTCTTGCCGCGCTGGCCGGCCACACGCATATCGCTATGCGCTCAACTGATGAGAACCGTGTGGCGGTGCTTGCAGGACGTTCGCCGGCTGGCGCCATCACAACTTGGCTGACAAACCTCACACCGGACAATGTCGCGGTCGATGTCTCGCCGGTTGTCGGCCAAGCGGGAGGGCCGGTCAGCGTCTGGGACGCTGCGGGCGAGCACACCCTTGAACTTAGCGCGCTTTCAGGGCGCTTCACCATGCCGGCTTACGCAATAGCCCGGATCGGCTGAGCGAGGTTACTTCTCGGAGCTCATGACATAGAGGGCGCGTGAGCGCTCGAGGTGCTTGATCATCGCCTTCTCGGCGCCGTCGGCGTCCCCCTTCTCGATGCGGCCGATGATCTCCTCGTGCTCGGTCAGCGTGAACTTTTCCTTGCCGGTCCAGATCAGCATTTCCGTATGGTATTCCTTCAGCCAGCCGAGCATCGCCTCGCTGACCGCGACATAGATCGGATTACCGGAGATCGCCGCGATCTGGGTGTGAAGCTTCATGTCGGCGGAGATGAAGGCCTCGGCATCCCCGCGCGCGCCACGTTGCTCGGCGACGGTTGCCCTGAGCCGCTGAACGTCCTCGGGCGTGGCCTTCTCCGCCGCTTCCCTGACCATGCCGCGCTCGAAGAAGATGCGCGCGCTCTTTAGATGCTCCAGCGTGTCTTTCGATGACGACAGAATGATCTTGGCCGCGCCGTCGACCTGCTTGATGATCGATTTGGCGGTGAGCTGCAGCACCTTCGCGCGCTCGCCATGCGAGATGGCGACAAGGCCCATATTGCTCAGTGCTTGCATCGCTTCACGAATCGCCGGCCGGCCGACCTCGAAGCGCTCCATCAGTTCGCGCTCGGACGGCATGTCGTCGCCCGGCTGCAATTCACCGCTAGTGATCAGCCGCTTCAGCCTGGCAAACACTTCATCGGAAAGCTTGCGTCGGACGATCGGTTCCGAACGGTTCATCGCCGCGAATCACTCCCTTGGCCCTGCTTCCAATCTAGCACCGTGACCGCAATTTCCGGAATGTCCATCGTCCTTTGGCGCCGCGCCAGCCAGGATATTGCTTGCAATGCTTATGTACTCATTATACCAGATTTTGGACCCAGGGAATTCTTTTCCTGGCATTTCGACTGGGTATTGCCGGCCATGATCACCCTCACCTATCGCATCGAGACCTCGGGGAGCATCGAGGGACTGGCGGCTAAGATCGCTAGCGACCAGTCGACCGGCACCTTCGTCGCGCTGCCGGGTGAAACCGAGGAGTTGAAGGCGCGCGTGGCGGCGCGCGTGCTGGCGATCCGGCAACTGCCGGATACGGCGCAACCTTCCATTCCCGAGGCCGGCAGCGGTCCCTTCAAGCGTGCCGATGTCGACATCGCCTTCCCCTTGGACGCGATCGGCACCGATCTCGCGGCACTGATGACGATTGCGATCGGCGGCACCTATTCGATCAGGGGCCTGTCCGGTATCCGGGTCATCGACATGAAGCTGCCGGAAGAATTCAAGGGCGCCCATCCCGGCCCGCAATTCGGTGTCTCCGGCAGTCGCAGGCTGACCGGCGTCGAAGGCCGCCCGATCATCGGCACCATTGTCAAGCCGGCGCTTGGCTTGAGGCCACACGAGACGGCCGCGATGGTGGGCGAGCTGATCGGAGCCGGCGTCGACTTCATCAAGGACGACGAGAAGCTGATGAGCCCGGCCTATTCGCCGCTGTCGGAACGGGTGAAGGCGATCATGCCGCTGATCCTCGACCACGAGCAGAAGACCGGCAAGAAGGTGATGTATGCCTTTGGCATCTCGCATGCTGATCCGGACCAGATGATGCGCAACCACGATCTGGTGCTCGAGGCCGGCGGCAATTGCGCGGTGGTCAACATCAACTCCATCGGCTTCGGCGGCATGGCTTTCCTCAGGAAGCGTTCCGGGTTGGCGCTGCATGCGCATCGCAATGGCTGGGACATCCTGACCCGCCACCCCGGCCTCGGGATGGATTTCAAGGTCTGGCAGCAGTTCTGGCGGCTGCTGGGCGTCGATCAGTTCCAGATCAATGGCATCGGCTCGAAATACTGGGAGCCGGATGACTCCTTCATCCGCTCTTTCGAGGCGGTGACGACGCCGGTGTTTTCGCCTGAGGATTGCGCGCTGCCTGTGGCCTGCTCCGGCCAATGGGGTGGACAGGCGCCGGAAACCTATCGACGCACAGGGCGCACGATCGACCTGCTTTACCTCTGCGGCGGCGGTATCGTCAGCCATCCGGACGGGCCGGGCGCCGGCGTGCGCGCCGTGCTGCAGGCCTGGCAGGCAGCGGTCGAGGGCATTCCGCTGACGGAATTTGCCAAAGCCCATGTGGAACTGGCGCGCTCGATCGAGAAGTTCGCCGACGGCAGGGCGGCCTGAGCATGCAGAACCTGCTGCTCAGCTACTACGGCGACGACCTCACGGGCTCGACCGACGTCATGGAGGCGCTGGAACTCGGCGGCGTGCCGACCGTGTTGTTTATGCACAAGCCGGATGCCGGACTGATGGCGCGCTTCGCGCATTGCCGTGCCGTCGGCCTTGCCGGCACCAGCCGCAGCGAGTCCCCGCGGTGGATGGACACGCATCTGACCGACGCCTTCTCCTGGCTGAGGTCGCTTCAAGCCGATATCTGCCATTATAAGGTCTGCTCGACCTTCGATTCCAGCCCGACGATCGGCAGCATCGGCCGGGCGATCGAGATAGGCCGCGCGGTGTTTACGCAGGATTGCGTGCCGCTGGTGGTCGGTGCGCCGCAACTCAAGCGCTACACCGCCTTCGGCCATCTCTTCGCGGCCTATCGCGACCGGTACTACCGCATCGACCGCCACCCAGTGATGAGCCGCCATCCGGCGACACCGATGGATGAATCCGATCTCCTGGTTCATCTGTCCCGCCAGACGAACCTTGCCTCGGGACTGCTCGACTTGGCGACGCTGCAATCGACATCACGGTCGGAGGCCCTGGACCGCCTTGCCGGGGACAACAGCATCGTGCTTGTCGATGTCGACAGCCGTGAAACGCAGGCGCTAGGCGGCAAGGAAATATGGCAACGCCGCAAGCCGGGCGGGTATTTTGTCGTCGGCTCCTCCGGCATCGAATATGCGTTGCTCGCTGAATGGCAGGGGAATGCATTGGCAAGCGTGAGCTTCCCGCCGCCTGGCGCCACCGACCGCATCGCGGTGGTGTCCGGCAGTTGCTCGCCGACGACGGAGCGGCAGATCCGGCATGCGATGAGCGACGGCTTCGACGGCATCGAGGTCGACCCGGTCGAACTTGTCTCCGAGCATTCCGAAAAGGCGATCGCACGCGCGGCAACGGCCGGTCGCGCCAGCCTGGAAGCCGGGCGCAGCGTCATCCTATACACGGCGCTCGGACCTACAGCCGACCGCGGCGCCGAGATCGACCGCCAGTACGGCGCCCGCCACAAGCTCGGCCGCGGGCTTGGCGAACTGCTTCGCTCATTGACCGTGGAGCAGAGATTGAAGCGCGTGATCATCGCCGGCGGCGACACGTCCAGCCATGCGCTTGGCCAGCTCGGCGTCGACGCGTTGACGGTGAGAATGCCGCTGCCGGCGTCGCCCGGCTCGCCGCTTTGCGTCGCCTATTCCAGCATCGAGGCGATCGACGGGCTGGAGGTCGCGCTGAAGGGCGGACAAGTCGGAACGGATCGCTATTTCTCGGCCATCCGTGACGGTCTCGGGGATTGATAGCCCGATGCTGCATTCGACCCGCTGCCACCAGGAGACTGACCGATGACGCAGACGCCGCAAGTCTGGATCGGCACCAGTTGGAAGATGAACAAGACGCTGGCGGACGCGCGCGCCTTCGCCGGCGGGCTGCTTGCCGGCCCGCAAGGCGATGCTCGTATCCAGCGCTTCGTCATCCCGCCCTTCACGGCAGCCCGAGAGGTCAAGGCGATGCTGAAGGATACGTCCGTCAAGGTCGGAGCCCAGAATATGCATTGGGCCGACGAAGGGGCATGGACCGGCGAGATCTCGCCGGTGATGCTGAAGGACTGCAATCTGGATATCGTCGAGCTCGGCCATTCCGAGCGCCGTGAGCATTTCGGCGAAACCGACGAAACCGTGGCCCTCAAGACGGAAGCCGCGGTGCGCCACGACCTCATTCCGCTGATCTGCATTGGCGAGACATTGGCCGAACGCGAGTCCGGCCTTGCCAGCGAGGTTCTCGCCAGCCAAGTGCGCGGCGCACTCTCCAAGCTCGGCGCCACGCAGAAGAGCGCGCCGATCCTGCTCGCCTACGAGCCGGTCTGGGCGATCGGTGCAAACGGCATTCCAGCAACCTCGGATTATGCCGACGCTCGCCAGGCGGAGATCGTCGCTACTGCCCAAGACGTGCTCGGGCGCCGTGTCCCTTGCCTCTATGGCGGTTCGGTCAATCCCGGCAATTGCGCCGAACTAATCGCATGCCCGCATATCGACGGGCTGTTCATCGGGCGCTCCGCCTGGGCTGTCGAGGGTTATTTCGACATCCTGTCCAGATGCGCCGCAACATTATGAAGGAGACGATCATGAAGCTCGCGGTTGCAGGCGACAGCGCCGGCGAAGGCTTGGCCAAGGTTCTCGCGGATTACCTGAAGGACAGGCACGAGGTGTCGGAGGTGTCGCGCACCGGGGCCGGTCCCGATCTATTCTACGCCAACCTGTCAGACCGGGTCGCGAGCGATGTGCTGGCCGGCAAATATGACCGGGCTATCCTGATCTGCGGCACCGGCATCGGCGTCTGCATCTCGGCCAACAAGGTGCCAGGCATCCGCGCGGCGCTGACCCACGATACGTATTCGGCCGAACGCGCCGCGCTGTCGAACAATGCCCAGATCATCACCATGGGCGCGCGCGTCATCGGCACAGAACTGGCGAAGTCGATCGCCGATGCCTTCCTGAAGGAGACGTTCGATCCGCAGGGGCGGTCGGCAGGCAATGTTGCCGCTATCGACCAGGTCGACGCAAAGTACAACGCCCGCTGAGACTTCGCGGCTTCATGCTTCGCGATCTTGGTTGGACCAGAAGAAGACTGTTTCCCCGCCGTCGCGAAAAACTCTAGTCTCACGATCGGAGACGATACAGGGAGACACGAATGAGCCTGACGCAGAAGCTGATCAACGACGGCAATGCCGCCGTGGACGAAATGCTGGTTGGTATCATGGCCGCGCATCCCGAGCATCTCTGGCGTCCTGACAACGCCCCGCGCGCGGTCGTTGCCAAACACGGTCCGCGTACCGGGAAGGTGGCGCTGGTCATCGGCGGCGGCTCAGGCCATGAGCCGACCTTCCTGGGCTATGTGGGCAAGGGACTGGCGGATGCCGCAGCGATCGGCAACGTCTTCGCCTCGCCGCCGCCGCAGCCGGCGGTTGACGCGGCGATCGCTGCGAGCGGCGGTGCAGGTGTCCTGTTCATGTATGGCAACTATGCCGGCGACGTGATGAACTTCGACATGGCTGCCGAATTGCTGGAGATGGAAGGCATTGAGGCACGCACGGTGCTGACCACCGACGACATCGCGTCGGCGCCGCGCGACCAGCAGCAAAAGCGCCGCGGCGTGGCCGGCAACGTGTTCATCTTCAAGGCCGCTGGTGCTGCCGCCGACATGATGATGCCGTTGGACGAGGTGGAGCGGATCGCCCGCCACGCCAACGACCGCACCTTCACCATGGGCGTGGCGCTCTCGTCCTGTTCACTGCCGCAGACGCGGAAGCCAAGCTTCGATCTTCCCGTTGGCGAGATGGAGATCGGCATGGGCATCCATGGCGAGCCTGGCGTGCGGCGCGGGCCGTTGCGTCAGGCCGACGATGTGGCCGACGAAATCATGGACGCCATCCTGGCGGAAATGAAGGCGCCGGCCGGCGATCGTGTCGCGGTGCTGGTCAACTCGCTCGGCGCGACGCCTCTGATGGAACTCTATATCCTGAACGCGCGGATCGCGGAACGCCTGAAGGCCGCCGGGCTAGTCGTCCACAAGACCCTTGTCGGCCCCTATTGCACGTCGCTCGACATGGCCGGAGCCTCGATCACCATCATGCATCTCGACGAGGAATTGCAGCGCATGATCGATCATCCTTGCGACTGCGCTATGTTCCGGAGCTGAGCGAGATGGAGTTCACGATCGGGGATTTGAGAGCCCTTCTTCGCGCCTTCTCCCAGCGGATGGCGGCCGAGCGCGACAGGCTTTGCGCGCTTGACGGGGTGATCGGCGATGCCGATCACGGCATCGCCATGGAGCAAGGCATGAAGGCTGCGGCCGATGCGGCGCAAGCGGCCGAAGGCACGCTGCAGGACGTCTTCAATGCCGCTGCCAAGGGCTTTCTCAATGCAGTCGGCGCCTCCTCAGGGCCACTCTACGCAACCGCCCTTCTGCGCGCCGGCAAGGCGGCGGGTTCACGCGCAGCCATGCCGAGAGCTGAGTTGCGGACGATTATTGTGGCGATGCGCGATGGCATCGCCCAGCGTGGCAAGGCCGAACCCGGCCAGAAGACAATGCTCGATGCCTGGGGGCCGGCCGCAGACACCGCAGTGGACGGTCAGAGTGCCGATGCCATAGTCGCAGCAGCCCAGCAGGGAGCAGAAGCGACACGCAACATGGTTGCGACTGTCGGTCGTGCCGCACGTCTCGGCGAGCGTTCTTTGGGCCACCCAGATCCGGGCTCGATTTCGGCCGCTATGCTGGTCGAAGAAATTTGCAATGCGATGAAAGCCGCTTGACCGTCCTTTAGTCGGCGATGAGCTCCCGGCGAATGGGCTGACTGGCACCGCAAGCCCAGCCGTATCTAAGCTATTGTCGTTTGTTTCTGGTTCTGAAGCGACTTCGACCTACCCGTATGGTGTCCGGCAATGTCTGCTTCCGGGAAAAGGCGAGGCGAAGATCTCTGCCCGACATCAGGCGCATAGCTGTCGTTCATATGGGAAATGTGTGATGAAGCGCGTTATCCGAACAGCGCCCATATCATAAGCCGGTGCCTTATAAACCGACCAAAAATCGAACCTAATACCCGCTTTGTCCATAAGCACCCGCAATTCGGGCTGAGGTGCGACCCAGATTCGGAAAGTTCCAGGAACCCCAGAGAAATTGGATGCCGCATCGGACTTTAAGGCCCATGGATATCGCAGCGAACGTTCGCGATGGAACGGCCAACATCGGTGGCAAGAGAACGTCCGAATGGGACTGTCGGCGGCTCCGTCGTGGGAACGAAAAAAGAAGAGAAGCAGAACGTTTGTGTGCGATTTTTGCACACGGTTTCCCGCAACTGTCTGATATCACTTAGCTATCTGCCCGATCCATCATTGGTGCTATGGCGAGCGTCGTCTGCATAAGCCTATTCAATGCTGTTTGCCCTGTCATAATCAAATCTGTCAGCGCAATATACCGCATTCTCTTTTATTTTCAGATACTTCGACGACAGGGACATAAGTCCCATTTCGAGAGGGACCATTTTCCCAAGTCACATAGTTATTAAAAAATCAATAGTCCAGTTTTAATTTTCCACAAATAAGAGTAAACATTAGCTGCTCATAATATGAGCAGTGGAGGCGTGCAGGCAGTCATGCCTGTTGGGGAGGGGCGGTTAGTATGCCCTCATCATTTATCTTCGGCGCCCGCCGTGGGCGGATTGCCGATGCGCACAGGACGCATCCCCCCAGCAATGTCTGACGGGGCAAGGAGCGGAGGATCAGCGGCGGCTCCTCCGAACCCCCTCTACCCCTCCCGAGAGTCAATTCACCACTCCAGCTTTCTTTAACGATGGCGCGTAGCGCTGGCCTGGCCAGCGGATGTGCGTCCGTGCGGCCGGTTGCCAGCGTTGGGGCTGAAATCGCGCTGCCGCATTGAAACCAGGGAGAATTTCCAATGGCACTCGATATCACAGCTCAAGACATCATCATCGACGAGACCACCGGCCCGCAGGATGACGACATCAACCCGGCCCTTCCGCCGCACAGCACCAACGACACGCTTACCTATCTCTTGGGCCTCGACGGTCCGGGAGGGCTGGCCTCACCCGAGGTCGCCTTCCAGAGCGACTTCGTGATCGCCACGGCAAATGCGGGCGAAACCATCACCTCGGTTATTCTCACGCAGAATGCCTCCGGAACTCCGTTTTCGACCACCGTCGGCGTGAACAGCGGCATCCGGACGGTCGATGGCAATTATGTCTGGCTGTTCCAAGATCAAACTCACCCAAACGTTGTGATCGGCGTCATTGGGACCTCAAACGCGGCCACCATGCCCGCCCCGACCGGCCCACTCGCCTTCTCGTTTGGGCTGGCCAGCACCAGCGCCACCAATGCAGACCTGTACCTGGTTCAGTATGTGCCGTTGTTCCATCCGGATGGAACTAACCCGAACGACCAAATCGATCTGCTCAACAAGGTGTTCGCATCGGTCACGGGAACGACCGTGCTCAATTTCAGCCAGCTCGGCGACGCCCCTCCCGGACACAACAATTGGTACATCCTCGACGCCGACGTCGCGAGCTCACAGAAGATCCTTGTCACCGCTCACGACAATGGGGTGCAGGCTGAAGTCAACGTCAGCACGCAAGGCCTGGGCGTCTCATCCCAGGATGTACGCTTCGGCCGTGAGCTTCAGATCGATCTGATAAATGGCGGCACCCAGAGCGCTGGCAAGAACTTTACCGACACGCCGCTCGCGCCCAACTACACCGACCACATCGAGAACGTCTCCGGCGCAGGTTTCTCGATCTCGCAGTCCACACCCACCAACACCGTGGCCGATATTGAGGTCCACGCCTACAACAATAACGACAACGCGAAAGGCTCCGTGTTGCCGGGTGACGACAACGATACCGAGATCAATATCACCGGAGTGACGTTCAAGCTGAACGGCGTCGCGACGACGGCCGCCGCCCTGGGCATTACAGTTGATCTCAGCGGCACCGGAATGGTCCTGCACAACGTCCGCGAGGGCGTGACTGTCGATTTCACGACCGCGGGCGGCTCGGGCGGAACGTTCGACCGATTCACCATCAAGAATATCGACACGGAGAAGGACTATTTCGACGTCAAGGAAGTGCACTTTGCTGGGAACGTGGCCAACGCCTACAACGAACAAGTCGGCTCTTTCATCAACTTCAACGACGATGGACCAAGCATTTCGACGACCGGCACCGAGCCGACGCTGACCGTTGACGAGACGATTCTTGGCACCAACGACACGAAGAGCTTTGCCGCCAACTTCAGCCCGGTCTACGGGGCAGACGGGGCGGGCACGGTGACCTACGCGCTTAGCTTTACGGCAGGTTCGACCGGACTTGTCGACACCGCGACTGGGCAGCCTGTCGTCCTCTCGCTGAGTGGCGGCGCCATCCAAGGTCGCACAGCCACGAGCAACGACCTCGTGTTCACGGTCTCTGTCGACGCTTCGGGCAACGTCACCCTCGATCAGATCCGCGCGGTGGTCCATCCCACCAGCGACCCGGACGAGAGCAAGACTCTGGCAGCCGACAATTTGATCCAACTCACCGCGACCGTCACCGACAAGGACGGTGACCACGCACCGGCCACCCTCGACATCGGCCAGAATCTCAACTTCAAGGACGACGGGCCGAGCATCTCGACGACCGGCACCGAGCCGACGCTGACTGTCGATGACACGGTTCTTACGACCAACGACACCAAGAGCTTTGCAGCGAACTTCAGCTCGGCCTTCGGGGCAGACGGAGCCGGCACGGTGACCTATGCGCTCGGCTTTACAGCGGGCTCGACCGGACTTACCGACACCTTAACCGGTCAGGCGGTCGTCCTCTCGCTCAATGGTGCCATCATCGAAGGTCGCACCGCCACAAGCAACGACCTTGTGTTCACAGTCTCCGTTAGCGGTACCGGTGGCGTCACCCTGGATCAGCTCCGGGCAGTGGTCCATCCGACCAGCGACCCGGACGAGAGCAAGACGCTGGACGCGGATAACCTGATTCAACTCACCGCGACCATCATCGACAAGGATGGCGATCAACAGGCGGCCACACTCAACATCGGCCAGAACCTCGTCTTCAAGGACGACGGGCCGACGATCACGGTGCCGTTCGACGGGGACCCCGTTACCCCAGGTATCCAGCACGAGACGCTGGCCAACACGCTCAACGCGTCGGCCACCGGGGCCTTCGGCTACGATGTTGGCGCGGATGCCCACCCAGCCGCGTTCTACGACACCACGCACTCGGACTTTGTCGACCAGGACGTCGTGGCTACCGGCATCCAGCTCAGCCTTGGTGGCAACCTCACAGGTCTTGTCCCCAACACGCAGACGCCGTTCATTAGCTCGTCCGCGACGCTTCAGTCGGAAGACGCCACCCAGGCAACGTTCAACTGGCAAATCTCGTACGACAGCGACCCGAATACGGCCGGCGACCAAACGGCCACGGCGGGCGGTACCCTAGTCTTCAACAAGGATGCTGACACCTACACCATCACCTTGAACGACGCGGTGGAGGGCTTCACCAAAGACATCCTGCACACCAATGAGCTTCTATCCAAGGAGCCCACGAGCAATGTCGGCCACCCGAACATTGTGGTGGAGAAGCTCTTCGAGGCGGACAGCACTCCCGAAACGACCGACCGGGACTTTTTCGTGCAGTTCACGGCGAACTCGGTCACCAATACCATTAAGTTCGGTCTTAACTCCACCGGCGACAGCGACAACGCGACACCCACCGACACCGCGTGGAACCCTGGCGATCTGGTCACCAACAACCACGAGGACTGGGTGTCTGCCACCCAGAGCACGAACGGGGTCGCGGGCGACACCATCCAGAAAGGCGAGTTGCTGACGCTGCGGTTCTTCGACACCAGCCCTGGCATCGGCACCGAGATCGTCACCCCCAGCCAGACGGCGGCCGACATGGCCATCAAGTTCGACGGGATCGGCACCAGTGAGGACCTGATGGTCATCCTTCAGCTCGTCAGCAGCACGGACAGTAGCGTGCATACCACGAAGGCGATCTACATCGAGAACGCCGACATCTACAAAATGGGGCAGGTGCCTACCGCATACGCAGCGGACTTCCCACTCGATAATAACGACGGCCTCATCATCATCGAGAGGAACGACTACAATGGTGTCGGCGAGAATTGGGTGATCCAAGGTGCCCAGATCATGCAGTCCGGCAACGGAATCACCGGCGACGGCACGGCGATCGACCTGAACCGAGCCACTGGCTCAGGTGGCGGCAGCTCTCAAACCACATTGGTGAACTGGGACCCGACCGACAACGACGTCTTGAAGATCGTGGACCTCGGCTTCACCTCGACGCAGACCACGACACCGGACGCGCACCTCGACTTCGGCGTCCAGATCGCGGACGCGGATGGCGACACGACAGCGGTGCAGCACATTCTGGTCGACATCGCCTGACGCCCGCCTTACGGGGGCAGCCGATGCTGCCCCCGTAACGACACCGGCCCAGGCGCCAATTCAACGCCGGGGCCGGGCACTGACAAAAGGCATCGAAGCGGGGGGTCCGTGATGCAACCAAGACCGCAATTCCAGGAAGTGATGCATCTGGCCCGCCATCAGGTGCCCGCCCTCCTTCTCTTCAGCCTGCTTACCAATCTCCTCCTGCTCGCCAGCACCGTCTACATGCTGCAGATCTACGACAGGGTGCTGTCGAGCGGGTCGATCGACACGCTGCTATGGCTTACCCTTGCCGTCATCGGCGCCATCGCCGTCTATGGCCTGCTGGAACACGCCCGCCGGATGATGCTCGGCCACATCAGCCAGTGGCTGGACGACCAGCTCAGCGTTC
The DNA here is from genome assembly GCF_020165035.1 of Mesorhizobium sp. CA6. Classification (NCBI taxonomy): domain Bacteria; kingdom Pseudomonadati; phylum Pseudomonadota; class Alphaproteobacteria; order Hyphomicrobiales; family Phyllobacteriaceae; genus Mesorhizobium; species Mesorhizobium sp. CA6. The sequence continues at coordinate 127,352 of NZ_JAIUHI010000012.1, forward strand.
CGGTGATCGAACGCGCGATGGAGGCGCGCCTGGCCGGCAGCAACCTCGAAACCGGCCTGAAGGACGTGGGCGATCTGCGCGGCTTCATTGCCGGCGATGGCATACTGACTTTCCTCGACGCGCCATGGACGCCGGTCTTCCTGGCATTCATGTGGTTTCTGCATCCGGCATTGGGTGTAGTCGGCCTTGCCGGCGCCGTGCTCCTGTTCTGCGCCGCGCTCGCCAACGATTTCCTCACCCGCCGCAAAGGCCAGGATGCGGCAGCGGGGCTTCGCCGCAGCCAGGCCGCCGTCGGTCAATTTGTCGACGGCGCCGAGACATTGCGCTCGCTCGGCATGTCCGAGCCGGCGCTGCGGCGGTGGGAGCAAAACCAGCAATCGCTGATCGACATCCAGACCCGGATTTTACAGCGCACCACCATCATCGGCAGCCTGTCGCGTTCGCTGCGTCTCGCCCTTCAGGTGGCCGTGCTGGGGCTAGGCGCCTATCTCGTCCTGCGCCGCGAGCTGACGCCGGGCTCGATGATCGCGGCTTCCATCCTGCTCAGCCGCGCGCTGGCGCCGATCGAGCGCTCGATAGGCGCCTGGCGCAGTCTGGTCAGCGCGCGGACCGCGCGCCGCAACCTGATGAAGCTTTTCGCCGAGACCAGGTCGATGCAAACAGTCGGCGTCAGCCTGCCCCGCCCGCAAGGCCGGCTGATGCTCGAAAACCTGCATTATTGTGCGCCAGGGACGTCGCAGGCGCTGCTGAACGCGATAGGCTTCGGCGTCGAACCCGGCCAGACCTGCGGCGTGATTGGCCCATCCGGCTCGGGCAAGACCACGCTCTGCCGTCTCATTGTCGGCACGCTGCGGCCCTCGCTCGGCCACGTCCGGCTGGATGGCGCGGAGGTCTGGAACTGGCCTGCGGAGGAACTCGGTCAGCATATCGGATATCTGCCGCAGCAGGTCGAGCTGTTCCCTGGAACGATCGCCGAGAACATCGCCCGCCTGCGTGACGTCGACAGCGAAGCGGTCATAGCCGCGGCACAACTCGCCGGCATCCACGAGATGATCCTGCGACTGCCGAGCGGCTATCGCACCGAAGTCGGACCGCATGGGGCCCGGATATCGCGCGGCCAGCGCCAGCGCATCGCGCTGGCCCGGGCGCTATTCGGTGACCCGCCGCTGATTGTCCTCGACGAGCCGAACACCGGCCTCGACGGCGAAGGCGAAGTGGCGCTGTTCAACGTGCTCCAGCAGCTCAAGGAGCGGGGCCGCACGGTGGTCGTCATCAGCCATCAGACCAATCTTCTGCGCACTGCCGATCATATCGCCCTCATCCGCGACGGATCCCTTTCGATGTTCGGCACGCGCGACGAGGTGCTCGGCGCGCTGGCAGGCCAGTCCAGGCACATCCCGGTGCCGGCGGCCATACGGGACAAGATCGCCGCCAATGCGCCAGCAAACCGGAAGGCAGGGGAGTGAGCCATGGGCGGTGATCGATTTGGCGACTTCTCGACGATGCTGGACAGGCTGATGGATAGCTTGGGCGCGTTGGCGGACAGGCTGTCCATTTCCGCAGGCGATCTGGTCGCCGCGGCATCGATTTGGTTCCGCGGCCTGAACCAGCCGACGCGCATCACTATGATTGCGGCCGCGGGCGTGCTCGTCCTGCTGCTGGTTTCACGCTTGGTCCGGCGGTCACCTGCCCTCCGCGCCAGCGGCCGCGACCTGAACCGACGGACGCGGCCAGCGCGCATGCTGGGCTATGTGTCGGCGATCGTCTTCGTGGGCGGCACCGCCGCGTGGTCAAGCGTCGCCCTTCTGGCAAGCGCTGTCGTCGCCAACGGCGTTGTCAGCCCCGAGGGCTATCGCAAGACCGTTCAGCATCTGGAGGGCGGCATCATCGGCGCGATCCACGTAAAGGAAGGCGACAAGGTGAGCGCCGGCCAGGTGCTGATCAGCCTGAAGACGACCGACGCCCAAGGTCGCTATGACGAGTTGCAAGGCCACTATATCCGACTGTTGGCGACCGAAGCGCGCCTGGTCGCGGAGCTTGCCGGGCAGGACCGGATCACCTTCCCCAAGGAGCTGACATCGATCGACAGCGAGACGGCGCGAAAGGTGGTCGCCGAGGAACAGGCGCTGCTCGACAGCCGCCTGGCGACCCGTGCGGGGCGCACGCAAATCCTCAACAAGCGCATCGCGCAAATCCAGGAGCAAAGTACAGGATCGAGGGAGGTGATTGCCGCCGAGGCCGAGCAGCTCAGGCTGATCGACCAGGAGATCGCCTCAGCGCAGGAAATGTACAAACAGGGACTGGAGCGGCTGCCGCGGATACTGGCGCTGCAGCGGTCCCAGGCCGAGATCCGCGCCAATCAGGCGTCGAACCGCGCGCAAGTGGCACACAACGACCAGCAGATCGGCGAGACCGAGTTCCAACTCCTCAACCTGCGCCAACAGGACAGCGAGAGCGCCAATGAGGATCTCGCAAAAGTGCGAGGGGACCTGGCTGAACTGCGCAGCCAATTACCTTCGCGCCAGGATGTGCTGGCCAGGACCGACATTGTCGCACCAATCGCCGGAACGGTGATGAACCTGCGCATAACGACCGAATCGGGCGTGATCGCAAGCGGCCAGGCGCTGCTTGATATCGTTCCCAACGAGCCCAATCTGGTCATCGATTCACGCATCAAGCCGGCGGATATCGACGTGGTACATCCTGACATGCCGGCTCGCGTGGTGTTGTCGGCCTATCCGAGCCGGCATCTGCCGCAAATCCATGGCCTGCTCACATCGGTGTCGGCCGACCGGCTGACGGACGAAAAGACCGGCGAGCCTTATTTCCTCGCCAAGGTCAAAGTCGACACCGCCGATCTCGCAGAGCTGCATGACGTGCACTTGTCGCCCGGCATGCCGGCGGAGGTCATGATCCTGACGGGAGAGCACACTTTGCTCGACTATATGCTGGCCCCGGTGCAGGCTTCGCTCACACGCTCTTTCAAAGAAAACTGAGCCGACAACAGCACAGCGACGTCGACCATAAGCCGACGCCTCATCGTCGCATCTTTCAGCGCAGCCGCGGGGGCGTGACGGCGCTAGCGCCTCAGGGCGTGGACATTGTCCATCGATGCGCCGCCCAGCGGCAGCGCCATGTCGTCGTCGAGCAGCCGGGTGATGCGGGCAAAGCCGACAAAGGCTTTGCGCGCTTCCTCGGCCGACATCTTGCCCGACAGTGCCGCCGCACAGCAATTCAGGGCGCATTGATAAACCGGGCCGCGCCGTCCCGTTGGCCACTTCCGCAGGAACACCATCGCCTCGGAGACGCTATCGACTTCCTCCACAGGGTATCCCTGCCCACGCGCAATTCGCACTGGGGTAAAGAAATGCAAGCGATCCATAATTATCCTCCCGGTCGACCGCAGCGCAGTCGAACCGCAATAAACGCACGTCCCGCGAATCGGTTCCAAACAAATTTGGTTGCCGATGGAAAAAGTTCGAAACGCGGGCCCGCGCCTGACATGCGCGAAAATCAATTGGCGACTCAGCCAATGCAGGCCTGGAGCCGTCGGATAACGGCGATTCTCATTGAATATCTTTAAGGCGAAAGCCGGCAAATGGGTTGCTTGCCGGTTACCCTGCGTCAGGCTTAACCTCCGCGGTCACCGCGTGAGGGCGCGTTTGCAAAAAGGGGAACACTTGCAATGACCATTCAAGGCGCATCGCCTGACCTCTACAATGAGGATCTGGCTCCCGCAACGGTCAGGAACTGGGGACCGTTTTCGATCTTCAACGTCTGGACCTCCGACGTCCATAGCCTCTGGGGCTACTACCTGGCGGCAAGCCTGTTTCTGTTCTGCGGCGGCTTCGTCAACTTCATCATCGCCATCGGCATCGGCTCGCTGATCATCTATGCGCTGATGAATATGGTCGGCTATGCCGGCGTGAAGACCGGCGTGCCCTACCCCGTGCTTGCCCGCGCCTCCTTCGGCATCTGGGGCGCCAACGTCCCGGCGCTGGTGCGGGCGATCGTCGCCTGCTTCTGGTACGGCGCCCAGACGGCCGCGGCGTCGGGCGCGATCGTGGCGCTGCTGACGCGCCTGCAATGGTTCGACGAGTTCAACAAGAGCTCGCACCTTCTGGGACACTCGACGCTGGAGGTGATCTGCTTCGTCATCATCTGGGCGCTGCAGTTGCTGATCATCCAGAAGGGCATGGAAACCGTCCGTCGCTTCCAGGATTGGGCCGGCCCGGCCGTGTGGATCATGATGCTGATCCTGGCCATCTATCTTTGCGTGAAGTCCGGCACTTTCGCCTTCACCAGCGACATCCCGATGGATGTGCTGCTGGACAAGACCAAGGACGCCGGCGTTCCGGGCGAGCCGGGATCCTGGACCGCGCTGTTCGCGGTGGCGGCGATCTGGGTGACCTATTTCTCGGCTCTCTACCTCAACTTCTGCGATTTCGCCCGCTACGCGCCGGACAATGCGGCCCTGCGCAAGGGCAACATCTGGGGCCTGCCGGTCAACCTCATCCTGTTCTCGCTGGTCGCCGGCGTCACCACGATCGCCGCCTATGACGTCTACCATGAGGTGCTGCTGCATCCCGACCAGATCTCGGCCAAGTTCGACAGCTGGTTCCTGGCCGCTCTCGCCGCGCTGACCTTCGCGGTGGCGACGCTGGGCATCAACGTCGTGGCGAATTTCGTCTCGCCGGCGTTCGATTTCTCCAACGTCTTCCCGCGCCAGATCGACTTCAAGAAGGGCGGTTACATCGCGGCGCTGATCGCCCTGGTGCTCTATCCCTTCGCGCCATGGGAAGGCAGTGCGGCTTCCTTCGTCAACGTCATCGGCGCGACGATGGGACCGATCTTCGGCGTGATGATGGTCGACTACTACCTGATCCGCAAAAGCGAGGTCGACGTTGAAGCACTCTATCGCGAAGACGGCGAGTTCCGTTTCCAGAGCGGGTGGCATGTCAACGCCTTCATCGCTGCCGGCATCGGCGCCATCTTCTCCTCGATCCTGCCCAACTTCACCAACTGGCTGCCGTCCTGGTGGGGCGTCTATGGCTGGTTCTTCGGCGTGGCCATCGCCGGCGTCGTCTACTACGTGCTGCGCACCATGGCGCTCGGCGCAGGTGCGAAGGTGGCGAAGGCCTGAAACAAGGCAGTAGGCAGTAGGGCTTAGGCAATAGAGAATGCCACCCTACTGCCTACTGCCTACTGCCTACTGCCTACTGCCTACCATCTCCGCCAGACGGCGCACCGTGTTCCAGTTGCGCGACGTGCCGATGCCAAGGCGTTTGTGATTGGCCGCGGCAAGCAGCCGCGAGCTCGGCCGCTCACGCGAGAAGACAAGCCAGATATCGCCGTCTACCACCTGCACCAACTCGTCGTCGGCTGCATAGGGCTGGAGGGCTTCGACGGTGTCCGCCGGCAGCGGCTCGCGCATCACGCGCACCGCAACCTGATCGGCCGCGTCCGCTGATTCGCCCGGAAACGGATTGGCGGCGGCAAGCTTCAGCCAGTCCTCGGCACCGCGCACGATGATGTCGACATGCCGGCCGAAGCTTTTCTCGAACGCCCTTTCCAGCCGGCCCTCGAGCTTTGAAAGCTCGCCTGTGCGCGCCTCGAACACCAGATTGCCTGTCGCAACCAGCGTGCGGACGTTTTTCAGCCCGAGGCTTTCCGCCATGGCCTTCAGGTCGGACATGACCACCCGCCGCCCCTCGCCCAGGATGATGCTGTAGAGCAGCGCGACATAAGTTTGCATTACGGTCCGCATAGCTGGCACGCAGGCCGGAGCTAAGGCGTGCTGAGATTCAGGTCAGGCCGAGTCGAAAATGGTGGGTTCCGAGAACCGGAGCGGAACGTACTTGAAGTACGTGAGCACCGGAAGCGCAGGAAGCCGCCATTTGCAGGCCGGCCTCACCTGAATATCAGCACGCCTAGACGAGCCGCGACTGATCCACTGCAGCCGAGATAAAGCTCGCGAACAGCGGATGCGGGTCGAGCGGGCGGCTCTTCAGTTCGGGGTGATATTGCACGCCGATGAACCACGGGTGGTCAGGATATTCGACCGTCTCCGGCAGCACGCCGTCGGGCGACATGCCGGCAAACACCAGGCCGCAATCCTCGAGCCGCTGCTTGTAGTCGATGTTGACTTCGTAGCGGTGACGGTGGCGCTCGGAAATCTGCGTGTCGCCGTAAATATCCGCTATCTTCGAGCCCTTGGCGAGCTCGGCCTGATAGGCGCCAAGCCGCATCGTGCCGCCGAGATCGCCTGCGGCCCTGCGCTTCTCAAGCATATTGCCCTTCAGCCACTCGGTCATAAGGCCGACGACGGGCTCGTCGGTGGGGCCGAACTCGGTCGACGACGCATGGTCGACACCCGCCAGCGAGCGGGCCGCCTCGATGCAGGCCATCTGCATGCCGAAGCAGATGCCGAAGTAAGGCACCTTGCGCTCGCGGGCGAACTTTGCCGCCAGGATCTTGCCTTCCGAACCGCGCTCGCCGAAGCCGCCGGGAACGAGGATGCCATGCACCTTCTCCAGCCACGGCGCCGGGTCTTCCTTCTCGAAGATCTCGCTTTCGATCCAGTCGAGCTTGACCTTGACGCGATTGGCGAGGCCGCCATGCGACAGCGCCTCAATCAGCGATTTATAGGCATCCTTGAGGCCGGTGTATTTGCCGACGATGGCGATCGTCACCTCGCCTTCCGGATTGTGGATGTGGTTGGAAAGCTTCTGCCACGGCTCCATGCGGGGCTTCGGCGCCGGGTCGATACCGAAGGCCGCCAGCACTTCCGAATCGAGGCCCTCCTGGTGATAGGCCAAAGGCACGTCATAGATATGCGGCACGTCCAGCGCCTGGATGACGGCGCTTTCGCGCACGTTGCAGAACAGCGAAAGTTTCCGGCGCTCCTCCTTCGGGATCGGCCGGTCGGCGCGCACCAAAAGGATGTCGGGCGCGATGCCGATGCCGCGCAGTTCCTTGACCGAATGCTGCGTCGGCTTGGTCTTCAGTTCGCCGGCCGTCGGGATGTAGGGCATCAGGGTCAGATGCACATAGACGGCGTTGTTGCGCGGCAGGTCGTTGCCGAGCTGTCGGATCGCTTCCAGGAACGGCATCGCCTCGATGTCGCCGACCGTGCCGCCGATTTCGCACAGCACGAAATCGTAGTCGTCATTGCCGTCCAGTACGAAATGCTTGATCTCGTCGGTGACGTGCGGGATCACCTGCACGGTCGCGCCGAGATAGTCGCCGCGCCGCTCGCGCTCGATGATGTTCTTGTAGATGCGGCCGGTGGTGATGTTGTCCTGCTGGTTCGCCGAGCGCCCGGTGAATCGCTCGTAATGGCCGAGATCGAGGTCGGTCTCGGCGCCGTCATCGGTCACGAACACTTCGCCGTGCTGATACGGCGACATCGTCCCGGGATCGACATTGAGATAAGGATCGAGCTTTTTGATCCGCGCGCGATAGCCTCGCGCTTGCAGAAGAGCCCCAAGAGCTGCTGCGGCGATGCCTTTTCCGAGTGAGGAAACCACGCCGCCTGTGATGAATACATATCGCGCCATGGGAGTCATCGCTTAACGCGGCCTGATTGATTCCGCCAGAGAAAAAACCGCCGCGAAGGCTTTTTCCCAAAATGGCGACGGGGCCCGCACGGGCTTGGATTCAGTCAAAACAAAAGGGCCGGCGATGCCGGCCCTTTCGGCAGTTTGACGGAAAAGCCTTAGATAATAACAACCTTCGTGCCGATCTTGACGCGGCTGTAGAGGTCCATGACGTGCTCGTTGATCATGCGGAAGCAGCCATTGGAGGCGCTGGTTCCGATCGACTGCGGCGCGATTGTGCCGTGGATGCGCAGATGCGTGTCCTTCTTGCCGTCATAGAGATAGATGGCGCGCGCGCCGAGCGGGTTCTCGCCGCCGCCGGGCATGCCGTCCTTGTATTGGCCGTAATGCTTCGGCTCGCGCTTCTGCATGTCGAGCGTCGGTATCCAGCGCGGCCATTCCTGCTTGTCGCCGACGGCTACCGTGCCCTTGAACTGCAGGCCTTCGCGGCCGACCGCGATGGCATAGCGGCGTGCCGTGGAAAACGACTCGACGAGGTAGAGGCGGCGCGCGCTGGTGTCGATGACGATGGTGCCCGGCTCATAACCGGTGAACGTGACGTCCTGCGGCACGAATTCCGGCTTCACCTTGAACGGCCGCTTGGCGGCCTTCTTGGCCAGCGCCGAATCAAGCGCACGGGTCTCGGGCAGGTAACTGATCGAGCTCACCGACGAGCCGCCGAAGAGGCCGGCAAACAGCCCGCCGCTGCTCGTCTGCTTCTGGCCGGGCTGCTCACTGCGCAACTCGCCATTGTTGCCGGTAGCGGTGATGTTCATGACCTCAGCCGGGATAGGCTCCTCGGCTTTGACCGGCATGATCTGCGCCACCGGGTCCAGCGGCGCGATGATCTTGGTGGTCTTCTTGGCCGGTTTGGCGTCGGCGACCTCAGCCGTCGCGGCAGTGCCCTTCTTGGCGAGCCATTCCTGGCGCGCCGCGTCAGCCTTGGCCTTGGCGGCCTCGCGCATCGCCATCTTGCGAGCTTCGAGCGCCTTATCGTTTGCCGCTTGCTTGTCGGCAGCGATCTTGGCCTCGAGCTTGCCGATCTGCGCGAGATCGTCCGAGGTCGGATTTTTCTTCTTCTTGAGAAGCCTCAGCTGCGATGCGTCGCTCTTGGCGGCGGCAACGGGAATGGCATCGGTTTTCTCTACCGACGGGGAGGAGACCATAGTTGCCGGTCCGGCAAGGGCCGCGGAACCCATGCCGAGGACGGCACAGACTCCCAAAATGATGAAGCTGCGAAGCTGCATGGCGAAGATCCGATCGTTCAATGCGTGTTGCCCACGGCGTCGCCCGGCGCCCCCCAAGGACGCCAAAAGTGCCGCGCGCAATCTATAATCGATTAGCTGTCATCGCCTCAAGCTGAGGCAGGCGCCACGCCCGGTTGAATCTTCGTGATCGGGCGCGCATTTGCCGCGACTGTGTTCAAAGAACAACAGATCGCGGCAGTGCTTGTCCGGCTACTGGTTCGGAACCTGAGGGGTGACCGGCAAGGTGACGCCGTTGGTCGCCGGCGCGGTGCTCGGATTCGCGGGCGCCGGAGCAGGCGTTGTGGCCGGAGCCGGCGCTGTGGCGCCGTTGGCAAGCGGCGTGGTGCTCGTCGCACCGCCAGCCGGAGCCGCGGGAGCAGAGCCGCCGGTCGGGGCTGCGGGCTGCGAGCTGCCCACCGGTCCGTTCGATCCCGGCAGCTGGTTGAGCACGCCGTTGCCCTGGCTGGACGTTGCCGGGCGGTCGAGGATGTCGATCGGCTTTTCGCCGTAGCGGGCAAGGATCGACAGCGCCAGCGACGTCACGAAGAAGGCTGCCGCCAAGATCGCGGTGGCGCGCGTCAACGCGTTGGCGGCGCCACGAGCGGTCATGAAACCGGAACCGCCGCCGATGCCCAGGCCGCCGCCTTCGGAGCGCTGCAGCAGCACCACGCCGACGAGGGCGAGCACGACCATGAGGTGGACGACGATCAGTACGGTTTCCATAATTTATCCTGGCGAGGCCTTGCGCGAGCGCGCATACGACCGATGATTTGGAGGCGGCTCCTTACAATGCTTTGGCGGCATTTCCAAGCCCGTGGCCGGGAATATGGGAACCAATGCGGCCATTACAACGATTTAGCCCACGCGAGCCCGGGAGACGGCTAGGGTGTGTTGAGATTCAGGTCAGGCCGAGCCGAGAACGGTGGTTTCCGAGAACCGGAGCGGAGCGTACTAAAGTACGTGAGCACCGGAAGCGCAGGAAACCATCGTTCGCAGGCCGGCATCACCTGAATATCAACGCAGGCTAAGCCATGTTCATATAAGCTTCCGCTATGGCCAGGAAGTCGGCTGCCTTCAGGCTGGCGCCGCCGACCAGCGCGCCGTCGACATTGTCGACGCCGAGCAGTTCCACCGCGTTGGAAGGCTTGACCGAGCCGCCGTAAAGAATGCGCGTCCTGGCCGCGGCATCGCCGAGCAGCGCGGTCAGCTTGCCCCGGATATGCGCATGCGCCTCGGCGACATCGGCGGCGGTCGGCGTCAGGCCGGTGCCGATCGCCCAGACCGGCTCGTAGGCGATAATGGTGTTGGCGGCGGTGGCGCTCGCCGGCACGGAACCGTCAAGCTGGCGCGACAGGACGTCAAGGGTGGCGCCCGCCTCCCGCTCGGCGCGCGTCTCGCCGATGCAGATGATGGCCACCAGCCCAGCCCGCCAGGCTGCCGACGCCTTGGCATGGACCATTGCATCGTCGTCGCCGAACAGCTCGCGGCGCTCGGAATGACCGACGATGACGTGGCTTGCGCCGGCATCCTTGAGCATCTCGGCCGAAATCTCGCCCGTGAAGGCGCCGCTCTCCTTGGGATGGCAATCCTCTCCACCGGCACGCACCGGCGTGCGCGACAGGATCTCGGCGGCGCGCTGCAGCAAGGTCGCCGGCACGCACACGACCGCTTCGGTCTCCGCGTCGAGCCCGCTCATGAACCCGTTGCCTATCGACCGCAGCTCGTTGAGCGAGGCGCTGGTGCCGTTCATTTTCCAATTGCCGGCGACAAGCGGGCGGATTCCAGGGGTCATGGGGCGCGTTCTCCGAGCGACATTAAGCAGCGCCCTCACTACCAAAATCAGGTCACAAAGCAATCGACAGTGGGCCGGAAGGGCGCTATTGCGCTTGTTTCAGACTCGGCGCACGCGAAAATGCGCAAAAATCGGAAGTATGCATGCTTGGTATATTGAGAAGCGCGGCAGGCACCTGGGTCGCGAAGGCGTTGCTGTCCTTGCTGGTGGTGAGTTTCCTCGCCTGGGGCGCGACTACGCGCATGGTGGGTGGTGTGCTGGGCGGCCATCACGCGGTGATCACGGCCGGCGGCACGGAGGTCTCGATCAACGAGTACCGCCTCGCTTACGACCGCCAGCTCAGCCTTCTGTCGCAGCAATATGGCCAGCGCGTCACCCACGAACAGGCCAAGCTGCTCGGTGTCGACAATCAGGTGCTGGCGCAACTCGTTTCGGGCGCAGTGCTCGACGAACAGGCGCGCAAGCTGGGGCTCGGCCTCTCCAAGGATCGGCTGGCCGAACTGACGCGCGAGGATCCGGCCTTCAAAGGCCCCGGCGGCCAGTTCGATCGCCGCACCTTCGAGTATCTGCTGCGCCAGCTCGGCATGCGGCCCGAGGACTATCTCAGAAACCGCTCGCAGGTGGCCGTGCGCCAGCAGATCGTCGAGGCGATCTCCGACGGCCTCAAGGTTCCGCAGACTTTCCTGAAGGCGGTTTCTCTCTATCGCGGCGAGGATCGCACGATCGACTATGTCGTGCTGCCCAAGACGCTGGTGCAGCCGATCGAGGCGCCGTCCGACAGCGCCCTCAAAACCTATTTCGACGCCAACAAGAAGAACTATGCCGCGCCGGAATACCGCAAGTTCTCCTATGTCCGGCTGGAGCCGCAAGACATCATGGATCCGTCCGCGGTGACAGACCAGCAGATCAGCGAGGACTACAACAAGAACATCGCGCGCTACACGACGCCCGAGATGCGCACCATCGAGCAGCTGGTGTTCAAGACGCCGGATGCGGCCAAGGCCGCTTTGGATTCGTTGAAGGCCGGCGCGACCTTCGACAAGCTCGTCACCGCCGAAGGCAAGACGCAGGCCGACACGCTGCTCGGCACGCTGGCCAAGGACAAGATCGCCGACAAGGCGGTGGCCGATGCCGCCTTCTCGCTCAATGCCAACGAGGTGAGCCAGGTCGTCCAGGGCGCCTTCGGTCCCGTGCTGTTGCGCGTCACCGAGATCAAGCCGCAGGTGGTGAAGCCGCTGTCGGAAGTGTCCGGCCAGATCCGCAAGGACCTGGCGCTCGGCGAGGCAAGCCGCATCCTGCTCGATGTGCATGACAGCTACGAGGACACCCGCGCATCGGGCGCCTCGCTGGCCCAGGCCGCCGAGAAGTTGAAGCTCAAGGTCGTCACCATCGATGCCATCGACCGTACCGGCCAGCGGCCGGACGGCACGATCGTCAACGACCTGCCGGAATCGGCCGAGCTGATCAAGTCGGTGTTCGCGGCGGAGCCCAATACCGAGAACGAAGGCCTGACGACTGCCGGCAACGGTTTCGTCTTCTACGAAGTGCAGTCGGTCACGCCGGCGCGCGACCGCACGCTGGATGAAGTCCGCAAGAAGGTCGTCGCCGACTGGACGGAGGCCGAGACCGACAAGCGGCTCGACGCCAAGGCTCAGGAGCTGGAGAAGCGCCTCAAGGCAGGCACCGCGCTCGACGTCATCGCCGGCGAGCTCAAGCTCGACAAGCAGACCAAGCGCGGCCTGAAGCGCGAAGCCGACGATGCCGATTTCGGCAAGGAAGGCGCCGCGGCCATGTTCGGCGTCGGTGAAGGCGGTACCGGTTTGATCCCCTCGCCCACCGGCGACGGCCAGATCCTGTTCAAGGTCGCCGAGGTCTTCGAGCCGGCGGGCGCCGATGGCAGCGCGGTGCCGGACGACGCGCAGAAATCCTTCGGCGCCGGCATGTCCGACGATCTGCTCGACCAGCTGGTGGCGCAGTTGCAGTCGCAATATGACGTTCGCATCGATCCGAACGCGGTTTCGCAAGCACAGACACGATGAGCGCTCTCAAGACACACATAGCCAAGGTCGCATCGGGCACCGCGCTTTCCTTCGAGGAGGCGCGCGAGGCGTTCGACATCATCATGTCGGGCGACGCGACGCCCGGCCAGATCGGCGGCTTCCTGATGGCGCTGCGCGTGCGCGGCGAGACGGTGGGCGAGATTTCCGGCGCGGTCGCCACGATGCGCGCCAAGATGCTGCGCGTCGAGGCGCCGCAAGGCGCGATCGACATCGTCGGCACCGGCGGCGACAATTCGCATTCGGTCAACATCTCGACCGCTTCGGCCTTCGTCATTGCCGCGGCCGGCGTGCCGGTCGCCAAGCATGGCAATCGCGGCCTGTCGTCGCTGACCGGCTCCGCCGATGTGCTGACGGCGCTGGGCGTTAGAATAGATATCCCGCCGGAGACGATCGGACGCTGCATCCATGAGGCCGGCGTCGGCTTCATGTTCGCGCCGGCGCATCATCCGGCGATGAAGCATGTCGGGCCGACCCGCGTCGAGCTCGGCACGCGCACCATCTTCAACCTGCTCGGACCGCTGTCGAACCCCGCCGGCGTCAGCCGCCAGATGGTTGGCGTCTTCCTGCCGGAGTGGATCATGCCCGTGGCCGAGACGCTCAAGGCGCTGGGCGCCGATCACGCCTGGGTCGTCCATGGCGACGGCTATGACGAGATAACCACCACCGGCGAGACCCAGGTGGCGGAGCTCGCCGGCGGCGAGATTCGCAGCTTTACCTTGACGCCGGAAGCCGTTGGCCTGAAGCGGCACACAAAAGAAGAGCTGCGCGGCGGCGACGCGGCCTACAACGCCAAGGAATTGCGCGATATGCTTGGCGGAGCCGCCGGCGCTTATCGCGATACGGTGCTGATGAATGCCGGCGCCGGGCTGGTTGTGGCCGGCAAGGTGACGACGCTGGCCGACGGCATCGCGGCGGCGGCGCAAGCGATCGACAGCGGCCGCGCGCTTGCGGTGCTCGACAAGCTCATCGAGATTTCGAACGGATAGACCCCTTGTCCGATATCCTGCGCAAGATCGAAGCCTACAAGCGTGAAGAGATTGCCGCGGCGAAGCTCGCCGTGTCGTTCGCCGAGATCAAGACGAAAGCCGGGGACGCCGAGCCGCCGCGCGGCTTCCTTGCCGCGCTGGAAGCCAAGCGCCGAGACGGCGGTTTCGCGCTGATCGCCGAAATCAAGAAGGCCAGCCCTTCCAGGGGCCTGATCCGGGCCGATTTCGATCCGCCGTCATTGGCACAGGCCTACCAGAAAGGTGGCGCCGCCTGCCTTTCGGTGCTTACCGACGCCCCGTCTTTCCAGGGCGCTCCCGAATTCCTGACGGCCGCTCGGGCAGCGGTGCGCCTGCCGGCTCTGCGCAAGGATTTCCTGTTCGATCCCTACCAGGTCTACGAAGCACGCGCCTGGGGCGCCGACGCGATCCTGATCATCATGGCGAGCGTCGACGACGCGCTTGCCAGGGACCTTGAAGCGACCGCCTTCGAGCTCGGCATGGACGCTCTGGTCGAAGTGCATGACGAAAAGGAAATGCAACGCGCGCTTCGCCTTTCGTCGAGGCTGATCGGCATCAACAACCGCGATCTCAGAACCTTTGAAACCAGCCTCGACGTTTCGGAGCGGCTGGCGGCCATGGTGCCGGCGGATCGGCTGCTGGTCAGCGAGAGCGGCATCTTCACGCATCAGGACTGCCGCCGGCTGGAGAAGAGCAAGATCGGCACCTTCCTGGTCGGCGAGAGCCTGATGCGGCAGGCCGACGTGGCCGCCGCCACGCAACTGCTGCTCACCGGCAAGGCGCGTGCCGAGGCCATTTGAGGATGGCCTCCCTTACTCATCTTGGCGCTAAAGGCGAAGCTAATATGGTCGACGTCGGCGACAAGGCCGAGACGACGCGCACGGCAGTCGCTGAAGGGTTCGTCTCCATGCAGCCGGAAACGCTGGAGATGATCCTGGCCGGCGACGCCAAGAAAGGCGACGTATTGGGGACTGCCCGTATCGCCGGCATCATGGCCGCAAAGAAGACGCACGAACTGATCCCGCTCTGCCATCCGCTGCTTCTGACCAAAGTTGGCGTCGAGATCGAGCCGGACCATTCCTTGCCAGGTCTCAAGGTCACCGCGCTCGCCCGCGTCACCGGCAAGACGGGCGTGGAGATGGAGGCGCTGACCGCCGCTTCGGTAGCCTGCCTCACCATCTACGACATGGCCAAGGCAGCGGACCGCGGGATGGTGATTTCCGGCGTCCGGCTGGTCGAGAAGACCGGCGGCAAATCAGGCGACTACAAGGCAGGTTCATAATGGCCTTGCTCCCGGTCACCGAGGCGCTCGAACGCCTGCTCGACGGCGTGACGGCTCTGCCGGGCGAGCGCGTTCCGCTGGCTGACGCGGCGGGCCGGGTGCTGGCCGAGCCGGTGGTCGCGCTGCGCACGCAGCCACCTTTCGATGCCTCCGCGATGGACGGCTATGCCGCGCGCTTCTCCGATGTCGCCTCGGCGCCGGCGCTACTCGAGGTCATCGGCATGGCGCCTGCCGGGCGCGGTTTCTCCGGAACCGTCGGGGAAGGCCAGGCCGTGCGCATCTTCACCGGAGCGCCGTTGCCGGAGGGCGCCGACACGGTCGTCATCCAGGAAAACGTCCGCGATCTCTGCAATGGCAGGATCGAAGTGACGGAGCCGACCGCGGAAGGACGCAATGTGCGTCGCCGCGGGCTCGACTTCGGCCAGGGCGACGTGCTGCTCGAAAAGGGCCGCGTTCTCGATGCGGCGGCCCTTTCGCTGGCGGCCTCGGCCAACCACCCAGCCCTGAACGTCGTGCGCCGGCCGCTGGTCGCGATCATCGCCACCGGCGACGAATTGCTGCCCCCGGGCAGCGCGCTCGGCCCCGGCCAGATCATTTCGTCGAATGCCTACGGCGTTGGAGCCGCCGCCCAGTCGGTCGGCGCGCTCGCGCTCGATCTCGGCATCGCCGCCGACCGCCAGGAGGCGATTGCCGCGCTGGTCCGGAAAGCGGTCGAGGCGGACGCCGATGTCATCGTCACGCTCGGCGGCGCCTCGGTCGGCGACCACGACCTCGTCCATAGCGTGCTGACCGGCGAAGGCATGCAGCTCGATTTCTGGAAAATCGCCATGCGCCCCGGCAAACCACTGATGTTTGGCCGGCTTGGCCATATCCGCTGCATCGGCCTGCCCGGCAATCCGGTGGCAAGCATTGTCTGCTCGCAACTCTTCCTGAAACCGCTGCTTGCCCGGCTCGGTGGCCGCGATCACCATCAGGATATGCGAACGGCCCGGCTTGGCACCGCGATGCGGGCCAACGACCTTAGGCAGGACTATGTGCGCGCCGTCGTGCGCGAGGACGCCGGCACCTTGGTCGCGATACCTTTCGGAATCCAGGACTCCTCGATGCTGCGGATGCTCGCCGACGCCAACGGCCTGATCGTGCGCGAGCCCTTTGCGCCGGCGGCGGAAGCCGGCGCTGAATGCAGCGTGCTCATGCTGCGCTAGGCGTCGACGAAGTCGATCCTGATACGTCGACGAAGTCGATCGTAACCCTTATTCGTCCACCAGCGTACGGGTCAGGGGATGATCCGGGTCGGCGAGGCCATCGACAATGTTGAAATGATGTCGGTCCGGCTCGACCACTGAACGGGTGGAGGCGCCGAGCCCGGTCCAGATGTTGGCGAGCAACGCGCTCTGGCGCAGGAATTCCGCACGCTCGCCGCCGCCGGCCCAGCAGGTGATGCAGGCTCCCTGTCGAGGCCGCAACAATGCCGGGCTTTCGCTCCGCGCTTCCGGCTCGTCGATGTTCAGGGTCTCGTTCAGCGCTGTGAACATCAGCGGCCGAAGGTCGTGCAGGCCTGAAATCGAAACGACCTTGCGTATGCGCCGCGCCACATCGGATGATAGCGGTGAGACCGTGGTCACCATTCGGCTCGCGAGATGCCCGCCGGCCGAGTGCCCGGTCAGCATCAGCGGACCATCGACCATGGCCGCCGCCTTCTCGATCGCTGCCGCGGCCTCGCCGACTATGCCGCTGATCCTGGTCTGCGGGCACAGCGTGTAGGAGGGCATGGCGACGGCAAAGCCGCGGCCGAGCGCGCCTCCAGCCAGATGCGACCAGGAGCTCTTGTCCGACTCCATCCAATAGCCGCCGTGGATGAACACAACGAGCCCCTTTGGCGCCGCAGACGGGAGAAACAGGTCGAAGCGATTGCGCGGCGCTTCGCCGTAGATAACATCGAGCCGCGCCCTGCCCTCTGACTGCAGCCTTTCGCGGAATGCCCGCGCCGGCCCATCCCACGCCGCCGGCCAGCGGTCGCCGCCGGCGATATTGGCGCCATTTGCATAAGCGTCATCCCAGTCGACAATACGATGTCCCAGCAACGGTATCTCCGCGATCAGATCATTTGTTCGGCATCGCCGATTTAAAGTCAGGTAACGGTTGTTTTGACGGCAAAGCGCGCGTCTTGCCAGACGCCAGTGCGCAGGATGTCCTGCAGCACCTCGACTGCATTCCAGACATCGCGGTAGCCGACATAAAGCGGCGTGAAGCCGAAACGAATGGTGGATGGCGCGCGGAAATCGCCGATCACGCCGCGCTCGATTAAGGCACGCATCACCTGGTAGCCATGCGGATGTGCGAACGAGACCTGGCTGCCGCGCTCGGCGCCTGAGCGCGGGCTCTCCAGCTCAAGACCGAAGCCGCCGCATCTGGCCTCGACAAGCCGGATGAACAGGTCCGTCAGCGCGACGCTTTTTCTCCGCACGGCCCTCATGTCGACATCGTTCCAGAGATCCAGCGCCCCTTTCAGCGCGCGCATCGACAGCACCGGCTGCGTTCCGCACAGGAACCGCCGGATGCCCGTGCCCGCAGCGTAGCCCTGCTCGAACGCGAAAGGCCGGGCATGGCCCCACCAGCCGCTGAGCGGCTGGCGAATGTCGCGGTGATGGCGGTTCGCGGCGTAGATGAAGGCTGGCGAGCCCGGCCCGCCATTGAGATACTTGTAGGTGCAGCCGATGGCGAAATCGGCATTCGAGCCGTCGAGATCCACCGGCAGCGCACCCGCCGTGTGGCAGAGGTCCCAGACGATCAGCGCACCGGCTTCATGAGCCTTGCGGGTGAGCGCCGCCATGTCGCGCAGCCGGCCGGATTTGTAGTTGACGTGGTTGACCAGGATGACCGCGACGCGATCGTCAACCAGTTCCTCAATCGTCGGGGCATCTGCGCATTCGAGCCGCAGCACCGTGCCGGACCGCGTCGATGCGACCCCTTCCGCCATGTAGAGGTCGGTCGGAAAGCTGTCGCCCTCGGCAACAATCACCGAACGCTCGGGCCGCATTGCAAGTGCCGCATGCAGGACCTTGTAGATATTGATCGAAGTCGTGTCGCAAACGACCGTCTGGCCGGGTTTCGCGCCGATCAGCCGTCCTAGCTGGTCACCTAGCTCGATGGGCATATCGAACCAGCCGGCGGTGTTCCAGGCGCGGATGAGATCCCGCGCCCATTCCTGCCTCGTGGCAGTCTCGATCTCGCTGAAGGCGTCGATCGAAGCAGCGCCCAGCGAATTGCCGTCGAGATATAGGACGCCTTCCGGCAAGACGAAGCGATCGCGCGTCGCGCGCAGCGGATCCGCGGCATCCATCGCCTCGACTTCGGCGAGATCAGGAATTCCCCTCATTGTGCTGCCGCCTCCATTTCGATCTGGCCAAGGGGGTTGTCTCACCACCCTCGGCGACAGGGCAAGAACCTTTGGTCCTATGTTAGCTGGTCCATAGACGGCGAAGACTGCGGATCGGAACTTCGCCAAGGTTGGCATTTTGGGTTCGTTTCGTTCACGGTGCCACGCGCTTACGGTACGAGCCGACGTGATCCCAACCACGGCTTCGTGATCGTGTCGGGTTGTATTTCAGCTTAAGGGGAACTCCAAAATCGAGCGGAATCAATGCCGCTGCCCCAGGAGGGGCAGCCGGCCGTCACCGGATGCGACATTGTTTCGGCAGCCTTAACAAATTCACTAAACTTTAAACGGTTGCGGAACACAACTGGAACAGATAGTGTTTGTTCTGGGTTTGTTTTTCTGATTCTGGTTTCAGAACCCGTGGGGGCCGCCGATGCTGACGCGCAAACAACATGAACTCCTGATGTTCATCCATGAACGCCTGAAGGAGAGCGGGATTCCTCCATCATTCGATGAGATGAAGGAGGCGCTCGACCTTGCCTCCAAGTCCGGCATCCACCGGCTGATCACGGCGCTGGAAGAACGCGGCTTCATTCGCCGGCTGCCGAATCGGGCGCGCGCGCTGGAAGTGCTGCGCCTGCCCGACTCGATCGCGCCTGGCCTGAATGCCGCGAAGAAGTTTTCGCCGAGCGTCATCCAGGGCGGCCAAGGCAATCTCAGTCGCCAGATCAAGCCGACGACTCCATCACGCACCCCGACGCCAAGCAATGACGACGAGGCCGCGGCGGCCGTATCCATTCCGGTGATGGGCCGCATCGCCGCCGGCGTGCCGATTGACGCCATCCAGCACCAGACGCATTCGATCTCGGTGCCGCCGGACATGATCATGGGCGGCGAGCATTACGCGTTGGAGGTCAAGGGCGACTCGATGATCGAGGCCGGCATCTTCGACGGCGACACCGTCATCATCCGCAATGCGAACACGGCAAGCCCGGGTGAGATCGTGGTGGCGCTGGTCGACGATGAGGAGGCGACGCTTAAGCGTTTCCGCCGCAAGGGTGCCTCGATCGCGCTCGAGGCCGCCAACCCGGCCTATGAGACCCGGATCTTCGGACCGGATCGGGTCAAGGTTCAGGGCAAGCTCGTCGGACTTATCCGCCGCTACTGAGCAGAACTGCCCGGCCTTCTTCGCCCGAACGACAATCTATTGGGCCGGTGCGGCGGCTGGTTTTTCCGGCTGCTTATAGGGCGCCAGTCCCCTCGCCTCGCGCGTGTATTTCCGCTGCTCGTGCCAGGGTCGGTATGGTTCTACGACCGCGTAGCGGACGGTTGGCCGCGCGGTTGCCGATTGCGGATCGAAGAAAACGGCGGCGCTGCCGTCGCGCGCCAGCTGCCGCTTGGTGACGACGAGCACACGCGGATCGCGGCACGGGTTATAGGCCGTGGCGTCGTTGATGACGATGAGGTCGGCGAAGCCGCAGGCCGGCCGGGCGGTGTCGCGGGTCTCGGCGAGCGCGACGATCGCGCCGGAAGGATGCCGACCGATGCAGAGATCGCCGCTGCAATAGAAGGGCGAGCCGGGCGGCAGGTCGGCGGGATCGGCAATGTCCAGCGTATCTTTGGCGAACCTTTCTGGCGGCACGATCTCCTCGGCTTTCAGCGCCCGTTTCCAGTTGTCGGTGGTGAACTCGTTGGAGCGTTCGCGATTGACGGCAAGCTCGCCGCCGCCGATCGGCATCGCCACCAGATGCGCATCCTCCGAGATAAGCACGTCCGGTGTGCGGACGTGCGGAATGGCCAGCAGCGCAGCGAGCGCGAAAGGTACGGCGGCAAGCCTCAGCCAAGTGGTAGCCATGGTCGCGATGACCAGCGCGACCGTCGCCAGCAGCACCGACTGGATCGAGATCAGCCCCACGGCGTCGACCGGTGAGCGCTCGGAAATCCATGCCGAAATGGCGATCATCGCCGTCAGGCCTTTGCCCATGACAAAGAGGAAGGGACCGTCTAAGCCGAAGGGCATGGCCAGCGCGCTCAGCACGGCGAACGGCATGACGACCAATGAGACGATCGGCATGACCGCCAGATTGGCCAGCAGGCTGAGCGGCGACACCCGCTGGAAGTGCCAGATGGCAAACAACAATGTTGCGCTGCCCGCGATGAGCGACGTCACGGCGGCGCCACCCGCTCCAATCGCCAGTTTTCGCGATAAGAACCCGAGAAACGAACGCTTTGCCGGCGGCGCGGTCGTTTTGCCGGCGCGATAGTCGGCAAAGCCGGCATAGGCGCCGACCAGGGCGGCGGTGGCGGCGAAGGACATCTGGAAGCTCGGGCCGACCACTTCATGCGGCGAGACCAGGATGACGGCGATGGCAGAGATCGCCAGGTTGCGCATGGTCAGCGCCGCGCGGTCGAAAAGCACGGCGACCAGCATCACGCCAAGCATGATGAAGCTTCGCTCGGCCGCCACCACGATGCCGGAGATCACGAGATAGGCGGCGATCGACGCCAGCGCGATGCCAGCGGCATATTTCTTCACCGGCCGGCGCGACGAGAAGTCCGGAAACAGCGCGAAGGCGCCGCGCAAAAGCACCATGATCGTGCCGGCGACCAGCGCCATATGCAGGCCGGAGATCGAAATGATGTGGTAGATGCCGGTCCGTCGCATCGACTCGTTGATGGCTTCCGGAATGCCAGCACGAACGCCGACGATCAGCGCCGCCGCGATCTCGCCCTCGGAACCGCCGATGCTGCTCCTGATGTGGTCGGCAATCCCCTCGCGAGCATTTTCTATGGCCGATGCCACGCGCGCGCCAAACGGCACCTCCGTTGGCGCACTCGGGGTCGGCGCGACAAGTTTCGGATAGCCCAGGAAAAAGCCGCTGGCGCCTATGCCGGCAAAATAGCTGTCGAAGGAAAAGTCGTAGCTGTCCGGCCGAACAGGACCTGTCGGCGGCAGCAGCTTGGCATAGCCGGTCAGCATCGACCCGGCCGACATGTCGGACGGGATCCTGCGCGCCGACAGCCTGATGCGGTCCGGCGCGTAGCGCAGCTTCGGACGCTCCGTGGATATCAGATCTATGGTGAGCCGGACACGGCCGTTGGCCATCGCCTCGGCGGTGACGAGGCGGCCCGTCAGCCGTGTCTGGATTTCGGAACCCAGCATCGGGGTCGCCATCCGCCAGGTCTCCACCTTGGCCGCAAGAAAGCCCAAGGCGCAGAAAAACGCCGCCATGAAGACAAGGTGCGTTCTGTGCCGGGAACGCGAGACCGCCGCGCAGACCGCCATCAGGGCGACCGCCGCAAGCGGCCTGTAGAGGTCCGGCTCGGCGCTCAGCGAGAAGTAACAGATCACGCCGGCTGCCAGGAACACCGGCACCAGCAGGAAGCCCACGCCACGGTCAAGCTCGATCTCCATGGCGACGGCGATGCCTCGGCGCAACGCAGGAAGCGAAGCGCGGCCAAGCTGTTTGCGGATTCGGCCTACGGTGTCTATTGACGAGGCTGGCTGAAGCGCACCGGCACCGGGCGGCAGAAGCCCGGCTGGTAGACGGAGTTCCGGAAGCGAAACCGGCGCTTCTTCCGCAGGCGCGGCATGGGCAAACATCAGGCGCTCGCTGACGCCAGCTGTCGTTTCCCCGCCCTCCCTCACGCCCCGGCCACGTCCAGCCATCGGGTCTGCCCCTTGCGCCCCAGACCGCCTATGCTACATGAACGCCGGTCGCGTGGAAGTCTGCGCGAAACATGCATTTTTCAGCGCTTCCTCGAGAGTTCCATGTCCGACAAGGTCGTCACCCGTTTTGCCCCCTCGCCTACAGGCTACCTGCATATCGGCGGGGCGCGCACGGCGCTGTTCAACTGGCTCTATGCCAAGCACACCGGCGGCACGATGCTGCTGCGCATCGAGGATACCGATCGCGAGCGCTCCACCGAAGCCGCTACGGCTGCCATTCTCGACGGGCTGACCTGGCTTGGCCTCTCCTGGGATGGCGAAGCCGTCTCGCAGTTCGAGCGCGCGCAGCGTCACCGCGAAGTGGCGGAGCAGCTCGTGCGCATGGGCAAGGCTTATTACAGCTATGAGACGCCGGCGGAGCTGGAGGCGATGCGCGAGGCCGCACGTGCCAAGGGCCTGCCGCCGCGTTACAACGGCCATTGGCGCGACCGCGGCCCATCCGAGGCGCCCGCAGGCGTCAAGGGCGCGATCCGCATCAAGGCACCGACCGAGGGCGTGACGATCGTCAACGACCGCGTGCAGGGCGAGGTGCGCTTCCCCAACAAGGATCTCGACGACTTCATCATCCTGCGCTCCGATGGCGTCCCAACCTACATGCATGCCGTCGTCGTCGACGATCACGACATGGGCGTCACCCACATCATCCGCGGCGACGATCACCTGACCAATGCCGCGCGCCAGACAGTGATCTACAACGCCATGGGCTGGGATGTGCCGTCGATGTCGCACATCCCGCTGATCCACGGCGCCGACGGCGCCAAGCTGTCGAAGCGGCACGGCGCGCTCGGCGTCGAGGCATATCGCGCCATGGGCTACCTGCCCGAGGCTCTGCTCAACTATCTGGCCAGGCTCGGCTGGAGCCATGGCGACGACGAGGTGATGTCGATTAAGGACATGATCGCCTGGTTCGACATCGGCGACGTCAACAAGGGCGCGGCCCGCTTCGACTTCGCCAAGCTCGAGGCGCTGAACGGCATCCATATGCGCAAGATGGACGACCGGGCGCTGTTCGACATCTTCGTCGCCACCTTGCCCTATCTCGAAGGCGGCCCGGCGCTCGCGGCAAAGCTCGATGACCGGCGCAAGGCGCAACTGCTTGCCGCCATGCCCGGCCTCAAGGAGCGGGCAAAGACGCTTGTGGAACTGGTCGACGGCGCGGCGTTCCTGTTCGTCGAGCGGCCGTTGCCGTTGGACGAGAAGGCGGCGGGCTTGCTCAACGCGGATGCGCGCGCGATTCTGCGCGGCGCGCATGGTGCATTGTCTTCTGTTCAGGGCGACTGGAACGCCGCCTCGGCCGAGGCTTCGATCCGCGACTTCGCGCAGGCCGGCGGGCACAAGCTGGGCGCCGTGGCGCAGCCCCTGAGAGCCGCGCTGACCGGCCGCACCACCTCGCCCGGCGTGTTCGACGTGCTTGCCGTGCTGGGCCGTCAGGAAAGCCTGGCGCGCATTGGAGATCAAATCGATTAGGAGCGAGCTGGCCCAAGAAGATTGGCATTGAAAGGTATGTTTCGCAGTGCAACATTGGGCTTGGCCCAATCTGGCACGCACCTCCTAAAATGCGGTGGCGAGTTCGCGCATTCCGGTGACTTCGACGTGTCGTTTGCAGGAATTGCCTTGCCGGCATGAGGAACAAAAGGAGTTGAGAATGAGCGAAGCTGCGACAAAACCGGAACCGGGCAGCAAAAAGCGCGAGTCGGCCGCCAGGCTTGAGCTCGCCGGCAAGATGCACGAACTAAAGGTGCGAAGCGGAACGGTCGGGCCGGACGTCATCGACATCGGTTCGCTCTACAGCACCACCGGCGCCTTCACTTACGATCCCGGCTTCACCTCCACCGCGAGCTGCGAATCGGGGATCACCTTCATCGATGGCGATGCCGGCATCCTGCTGCATCGCGGCTTCCCGATCGATCAGCTCGCCGAGCACGGCGACTTCCTCGAGGTCTGCTATCTGCTGCTCTACGGCGAGTTGCCGACCAAGGCGCAGAAGGACGACTTCGATTATCGCGTGACGCGCCACACGATGGTGCATGAGCAGATGTCGCGCTTCTTCACCGGCTTCCGCCGCGACGCGCATCCGATGGCGGTGATGTGCGGCGTGGTCGGCGCGCTGTCGGCCTTCTATCACGACTCGACCGACATCTCGGACCCCTATCAGCGCATGGTCGCCTCGATGCGCCTGATCGCCAAGATGCCGACGATCGCGGCGATGGCCTATAAGTACCATATTGGCCAACCCTTCATTTACCCGAAGAACGATCTCGGCTTCGCGGCCAACTTCCTGCACATGTGCTTTGCCGTGCCGTGCGAGGAATACAAGATCAATCCGGTGCTGGCGCGCGCCATGGACCGCATCTTCATCCTGCACGCCGACCACGAGCAGAACGCTTCGACCTCGACCGTGCGCCTGGCCGGCTCGTCGGGCGCCAACCCGTTCGCCTGCATCGCCGCCGGCATCGCCTGCCTGTGGGGTCCGGCGCATGGCGGCGCCAACGAAGCGGCCCTCAACATGCTGGGCGAGATCGGCCATGTCGATCACATCCCCGAGTTCATCGCCCGCGCCAAGGACAAGAACGACCCGTTCCGGCTGATGGGCTTCGGGCACCGCGTCTACAAGAACTATGATCCGCGCGCCAAGATCATGCAGAAGACCGCGCATGAGGTGCTGGGCGAGCTCGGCATCAAGGACGATCCTCTGCTCGACATCGCGATGGAGCTGGAAAAGATCGCGCTGACCGACGAGTATTTCATCGAAAAGAAGCTCTACCCGAATGTCGACTTCTATTCCGGCATCACGCTGAAGGCGCTGGGCTTCCCCACCACGATGTTCACCGTGCTGTTCGCGGTCGCCCGCACCGTCGGCTGGATCGCGCAGTGGAAGGAAATGATCGAGGATCCGCACCAGAAGATCGGCCGGCCGCGCCAGCTCTACACCGGCGCTACGGAACGCGATTACGTGCCGATTGCGAAAAGGTAATTGAGCGAATAGCGAAATAGCAAGTAGCGAATAGGGGAAACGGGCGAAGCCGACACAGCCCTATTCGCTATTCGCTACTCCCTATTCACTCTCTTTATGCACCCCATCACCACCTCGGCGGCGATCTCGCCCGAGGGCCGATCGGTCGCCATGCGCCGGGCAATCTCGGCAAAGCCCGCCTTTTGCCAGGCGCGCATGCCGGTGTCGGCAAACAGGGCTTCCAGCTGCCGCGCCAGGTTCTCCGGCCGGACATACTGATCGTAGAATTCCGGCACCAGCGCGCGATCGGATATCAAATTGGGCAGCAGCGCCGACCACGTCGTCACCATATGCTGCAGAAGCTGGCGCGCGATCGGGTCGAGCTTGTAGCAGGAAACCATCGGAACGCCCGCGAGCGCCAGTTCCAGCGAAACCGTCCCAGACGCGATCAACGCCGCGTCGGCCTTGCCGAAGGCCTGCCATTTGCGGTCCGGCTCGGTGATGATTTCCGGCTTGTCGTCCCAGCTCGCGACCGAGGCCTTCACCAGCTCGGCGACATGCGGCACCGTCGGCAACAGCAAGCGCAGGCGGTGGCCGCGCTGGCGCAGCGCCGACATCGCCTTGCCGAAGGGCTCGATCAGCCGCCGCACCTCGCCGCGGCGCGAGCCGGGCAGCACCAGCACCGTCTTGACGCGGTCGTCGGCGAGATCGCGCGGCTGGCTCTGCGCCTTGGCGGCGCCAAGCACGCCCGGATCCTGCGTCAACCGGTGGCCGACATAAGTGCCCGGCGGTCCGCCAAGACGAGCGAGCGCCTTCACCTCGAACGGCAGGATACAGAGGATGTGATCGACATAGGGCTTCATCGCCACCGCCCTGCCCGGCCGCCAGGCCCATACGCTCGGGCAGACATAATGGACGATCGGAATGGCCGGTGCCGTTGCGCGGATCTTCTTTGCGACACGCAGCGAAAAGTCCGGACTGTCGATGGTGATCAGGCAATCGGGCCGCTCGGCCGCGATCATCGCCGCCGTCTGGCTGATGCGGCGCATCAGCCGCGGCAGGTCGCGCAGCACCGCGCTGAAGCCCATCAGCGCGATCTCGCCGCCATCGAAGAGTGGGGTCAGCCCCAGTTGCTGCAGGTGGCGGCCACCAATGCCGACGAGCTGCACCTTGCGGCCCGTCGTGCGCTCGAGCGCCCGCACGATGTCGGCGCCAAGCAGATCGCCGGATTCCTCGCCGGCGACGATCGCGAGCTTGAGCGGCTTGTCAGCGACCATTAGCCGGCTCCCCATTGGACGCCTCCATGGCGGGCAGGCCGATGATGAACAGGCCGAGAGCATTGGCGCGCGCCAGCGTTTCCGGACCTTCGAGAATTAGGGCGTGGCCGGCTTCCAGCGCAATGCCGGCCAGCCCGGCGGCGTGTGCGGCTTCGATCGTCTGCGGGCCGATGGAGGGCAAGTCGGCGCGCAGCTCCTGCCCAGGCTTGGCGCATTTGACCAGTACGCCGCGCGCCTTGCCGGCCAGCCTGCCGTGGCTGCGCAATTCCCGCGTTCTGTCGAGCAGGCCGGCAGTGCCCTCGATGCCTTCCAGCGCGATGGCTCGACCTCCTATCGCAATCGCCGCCTGGCCGATATCGAGCGCGCCAATGGCTTTGGCGGCGGCGCGCCCGGCTTTGATGTCGCGCCAGTCGGATTGGTTTGGACGAGCCGCCGTCAACGTGCCTTCGCCGGCCGTCAGTTCGGGAACGACCTCATGCGCGCCGACCACCGCAATGCCCCGATCTTCAAGGCTTCGGGTCAACACTTTCAGCAAGCCGTCGTCGCCGCGTCTCAGCGCTCTGATCACGGAACGTATTATGGCCAGCAAGCCAAGTGTCGGTCGAATCTTGCTCAAACGCGGCCTGCGCTTGATTTCGCCGGCAAGAACGAGATGCGTGATCCCATTGCGCTTCAACAAGGGAAGCAGCAGGCCGATATCTTCCAGTGCCAGCGTCTGCCGCTCGTAGGCGGAAAAGTCCGCCTCGCGGTCGACCTCACCCTCGGCGATGATCACGAAGGGCACAAAACCTTGCTTGAGCAGACCATCGGCAACTTCGACGGGCAGGCTGCCCCCACCGGCGATGATGCCGACCCTGGAGCCCGGCGCGAGTACGAGCCCTGCCTTGGCCGGCTCAGCCCTCGTCATCGCCGCTGTCGTCGTCGCCGTCGCCCTTGAGCGATGGGACGGCAAAGTGCCGTTTGCCGCGACTTGTGATGAAATCGATGATCTTCATGGCCGTTGGCGACCCGGCGAACTCGGCCTTGGCGAGTTCCACATTCTCGCCGACGGTGCGGGAACGATCGAAGATCGTCCTATAAGCCTTGCGCAGCAGGTAGATTTCGGAACGCGGCAGGCCGGAGCGCTTGAGACCTATGATGTTCAGCCCACGCAGCTTGGCGCGGTTGCCGGCGGCGATGGCATAAGGAATGACGTCGCCAACGACCGCCGCGCAGCCGCCGATGAACACATTATCGCCGAGGCGCACGAATTGATGAACGGCGGTCAGGCCGCCGATATAGACGTTGTCGCCGATCTCGCAATGTCCGCCCAGCGTCGCGCCATTGGCGAAGGTGGCGTTCTTGCCGACGACGCAATCATGGGCGATGTGGGCATAGGCGAGGAAGTTGCCGTTGTCGCCGACAGTCGTCTCGCCACGGCTGGTGTCGGTGCCGACATGCATTGTGACGCCTTCACGAATGGTGCAGTTCGCTCCGATGACCAGAGTAGTGCGACCGCCCTTGTGCTTGGTGTTTTGCGGCGGCGCGCCGAGCGTCGCCATCGGATAGACCTTTGTCCCCGCCCCGATGGACGTGGCGCCCATCACCGACACATGGCTGACCAGTTCGACGCGGTCGCCGAGGATCGAATCGGCGCTGACATGGCAGAAGGGTCCGATACGGACGCCTTCGCCGAGCTTGGCTCCTTCTTCGACGACCGAGGAAGGATGGATGGATGTCGCGACTTTCATGAGCATTTCGAACCGTCAGCCGGTAACCATCATGGCCGAAACCTCGGCTTCGGCGGCTTTCGCGCCGTCAACCATCGCCTCGCAGGCGAATTTCAGCAGGTTGCCGCGTTTTTTGATCTTCTTGACGTGGATCCTGAGCTGATCGCCTGGAACGACCGGCTTGCGGAATTTCGCGTTGTCGATGGTCATGAAATAAACCAGCGACGGCTTCTCGGTGTTGAGGCTGCGAATGCAGATCGCGCCTGCGGTCTGGGCCATCGCCTCGATGATGAGCACGCCGGGCATGACTGGCTGCTGGGGAAAGTGGCCCTGGAAATGCGGCTCGTTGATGGTCACGTTCTTGATGCCGACTGCGGACTCGTCGCCGTCTATGTCGACGATGCGATCGATCAGCAGGAACGGATAGCGGTGCGGCAGGAGCTTCATAAGCCCCATGATGTCGACCGCGTCGAGTGAAGTTGCCACCGTATCAGCCATTTCCGTCGCCTTGCTTGCGCGTCCTGGCCATCCTGCGCAGCATCGCTATCTCGCGCATGGCTTCCGCCATGGGTTGCGCCGGGTAACCTCCCCAGACCTCGCCTGCCGGCACGTTGTTCATGAATCCACTTCTCGCAGCAAGCTTGGCTCCTGGCCCGATGGTCAGATGATCGGCGAGGCCGACACCGCCGCCCATGGTGACATTGTCGCCGACGACGACGGAACCGGAAATACCCGAAAGCCCAGCTATAATGCAATTGCGGCCGATGCGAACATTGTGGGCGATCTGCACCAGATTGTCGATCTTGGTGCCCTGGCCGATGACGGTGTCGGACATCGCGCCGCGGTCGACAGTCGAATTGGAGCCGATCTCGACATCGTCCTGGATGATGACGCGGCCGATCTGCGGCACGCGTTCAGGCCCTTTGGCGCCGCCGACAAAGCCGAAACCATCCTGGCCGATCCTGGCGCCGCCATGGATGATGACGCGGTTGCCGATAAGCGCATATTGAATGCTGACGCCGGGGCCGATGAAGCCGTCGCGGCCGATCTGGCAGGAACGGCCGACAACGGCGTGGGGCGCAACGACCGTGCCGCTGCCGATGGATACGCCGGCACCGATCACGGCGCCTGCCTCTACGATCGCCCCGTCCTCGATATGCGCGGATGGATCGATAAACGCATGGGGCGATATGCCGGTTTCTCCGGTCAATGGCCCCGGAGTCGCAGCCTGCGGAAACAACAGGCGCCCGACCATCGCGAAAGCTTGTTGCGGGCGCGGATGCATCAGCACCGCGATGCCCGGCGGCGCCTTGCTAGCGAAATCGGCGGGGCATAGCACCGCGGCCGCCCTGAGCGACGGCATCAAGGCGAAATTGCGCTTGCCGTCGACAAAGACGAGCGCGCCGTTGCCACCCTCGTTGGCGGGAGCCAGCGCCTCGATGGCAATTTCGGCCTGATCGGAATCGAACAGGCTGGCGCCGGTCAGATTCGCGACCTCGCCAGCCGTGTACCGGCGTGAAGGCGCGAAGAACACCGGATCGGTCATTCCAGAAGTAATATCCAGCTGGGTTGGATCGGTCCACTCCGGGCCGTCATCCGGCCCGGAACCATCGCAACCACAAAGTTAGAAGCGGGTCGCGATACCGAAGTTGAATTCCTGAACGTTGTCAGTCGACTCTTTCTTGACCGGGATCGCATAGTCGATACGAATCGGGCCGAACGGCGAAGCCCACATTAGGCCGAGACCGACAGAAGCACGAAGCTTCATGCCGGTTGAGGACGAGTCGACACCGACAAGCTTGTTGCCATAAAGCGTCGCTGCATCCGCAAAGACAGCGCCCCGCAGGCCGAAGCTCTCCGGAATTACGGGCAGCGGGAACTGCGCTTCAGCCGAGGCATTGAAGTAGGTCGTGCCACCGAGATGGTCGCCGCTGCCTCCGCTAGCCACGGGGCCAATACCGCCATACTCGAAACCACGGATCATGCGGTCGTTGCTCTGGAAATAGTCAAAGACACGCAGATCGTTGCTGCCATAGGCCGCAAGATAGCCCGCGCCGCCCGAAACCAGACCGACCAGATCAAGCTGCTCTGACAAGGTCTGGTAAACACTGGCGCGCCCGGTCACCTTCACCCACTTGGCATCGCCGCCAAGACCGGCAAACTCGGTCGTGCCGGTGACGTACAGACCCTCATGCGGGTTTTTCATGTCGTCGATGGTGTTGTAAACCAATCCAAGGCTGACCGAGGACTTGAGCCACGGACTCTCGGCAATGCCAGCCTGGATTGCCGGAGACACGTCGCATTTTGCAGGGTCCAGCGCGCCGCCGGTTAAGCAATTGTCCGGATAGGAATACTTTTCCTGGGAGATGTTATAAGCCAGCTGCGTCGAGACGCTGCCAGTGATCGGCAGGCCGAAGCGGACGGTCGCCCCAGTAACGTCTGTATCGTAGTGGCTGTATTCCCGGGTCGACTTGTAGATGTCGAAGCCGGCCGCGATGCGCCGTCCGAGAAAATACGGCTCAGTGAAGGAAACAGCAAAGTCGCGCGAATGCTTGCCGCCGCCAGCCGACAGCTTGATGTACTGGCCGCGCCCGAGGAAGTTACGCTCCGTGATCGAACCTTCGATCGACGGGCCGGGCGTGTCGCCGCCAGTGGAATAACCAGCGCCGACTGAGAATTCGCCGGTCGACTTCTCGACCACGGTGACCACCAGCACGACCTGGTCCGGCGCCGAGCCGGGGACGGTCGAAATGTCGACAGACTGGAAATAATCAAGGGCTTCCAGCCGCTTCTTCGCGCGCTGGATGAGAACCTGGTTGAAGGCATCGCCTTCACTGACGTCGAATTCGCGACGGATGACATAGTCGCGCGTGCGGTCGTTGCCGCGGATTTCGATGCGCTCGACATAGGCCTTGGTGCCCTGGTCGATGGTGTAGACGACCGAAATGGTGTGGTTCTCGAAATTGCGGTCGCCGCGCGGCGTCACCTGGGCGAAGGCGTAGCCCGAACCCGCGACCTTCTCGGTCAACGCGACGATCGAATCCTCGACGTCCTTGGCATTGTAGACGTCGCCCTTGTGGGTTTCGACCGCCGATTCCAGCGACTTCGAATCGACTTCCGGGATAGTGCTTTCCACGCTGACGTCGCCGAACGTATAGCGATCGCCTTCCTGCACGGTGATGGTGACCGTGTATTTGTTGGTGGCGTCGTCAAGCTCGCCGACGGCCGAGACGACCTGGAAGTCGGCATAGCCGTGATTGTAGTAGAAGCGGCGCAGCAGCTCCTGGTCGGCGCGCAGCTTGTCCTCGTCATAGACGTCGTCGCGCAGCACGAAGGACAGCCAGGACGAGCGCTTGGTGTTGATGACGTCCGACAGGCGGCGGCTGGAATAAGCGTGGTTGCCGACGAAGTTGATCGCCGCGATCTGGGTGCGGCCGCCTTCGTTGATGTTGAAGACAACGTTCACGCGATTGTCGCCGAGATCCATGACCTGCGTGGTCACCGCGGCGTCGTCGCGGCCAATGCGCTTGTAAGCCGTCTTGATCGCCTCGACATCGGCGTCCAGCGCCTGCTGCGAGAAGGTTGCACGCGGCTTCAGCTGGATACCCATCTGAAGCGCGTTGTCCTTGATCTTCTTGTTGCCCTGGAACAGGACCTGGTTGACGACCTTGTATTCGGAAACCTTGACGACCAGGCTCGAACCGACCTGGTTGATCTGAACGTCCGAGAACAGACCTGTGCCGAACAGCGCCTTGACGGCGTCGTCGATATCGGAGCTGGAGAAAGGCTTGCCCGGCTTGATCGAAATGTAATTGCGGATGGTTTCCGCATCGACGCGCTGGTTGCCGCTGACCTCGACACGCGAAATGACCGCGGCCTCGGCCACCGACGTGGCGGCGAACTGCACTGCGAGCGCGCCTGGCACGACCAGAGCGGCGGACAAAGCCGCCGCGGAAGCGGCGCTCAGAAACTTGGATGCTGCCTTCATCGGGCTTTTGTACCTTTTTCTCGTAGTCCCCACGGCGAGAAAACCGGACGTGCGGTATTTTCCCTTACCGTATTAACCGGATTTTCCCTACACGCAAGGCTCCCGGTTAATTTGTATTTACTTAACCGTACCGCGTGGCTTTCGCGTCACGCATATCCCCACGCATGGTAAACGGCATCTCAATATGACCGAAGCTGAAGCCAAATTTCTTCATGATTTCAGCATCCAAACAGATCGTTCCAAAATACGAAGCCCATGAATCCGAGCACCAGGAACAACCCGGTCCGGTAGGCCATCTCCATCGTTCGCTCCGAAACGGGCCGCCTGATGACGGCCTCCACGCCGTAGAACAACAGGTGGCCGCCGTCGAGGGGGGGAATCGGCAGCAGATTGAGAAATCCTATTCCGACTGACAGAAATGCAACAAGCTGCACCAGCCACTCGAAGCCGAGCTTGGCTGCCTGGCCCGACATCTTCGCGATCTTGATCGGACCGCCCAACTGGCATTTGTCCTCGCGTCCAAGCGCAAAGCGTTGCAGGAACTGGCCGGTGCGCTCGATCACGTGCCCGGTTTCCTCGACCGCCGCCACCACGGCGCCGGCCGGCGTGTAGGAGATCAGCCGCGGCTGGCCGAGCTCGGCGTTGTTGACGACGCCGATGACCGCGACCTTGACCTTGTTGCCCAGCGCATCCTGTTGCTCCATGGGCTCCGGCGCGGCCGTAACGTCGATTTCCTTGCCGTCGCGCAGCATGGTGAAGGTGATGGCGTCGCCAGCCCGGCCTGAAACCAGCCGCTGCACGTCGGCGAAGGTCTCTACCTTGCTGCCATCGACTTTGACGAATCGGTCGCCCGGCCGGATTCCGGCTTTTTCCGCCGGGCTGCCGGCGGTCACCTCGGCCACCATCGGCTCCAGGACCGGACGGCCATAGAGGGAAAACAGCACCGCGAATACGGCGATCGTCAGCAGGAAATTGAACAGCGGCCCCGCAACGACGGTAGCGGCGCGCTTCCAAATCGGTTGCGTGTGGAAGGCGACCTCGCGCTCGGCATCCGTCAGCGATTCGATCTCCTCCGTGCTCGGCTGGCTCGACGTCGCATTCATGTCGCCGACGAATTTGACGTAGCCGCCAAGCGGAATGGCGCAAAGCTTCCAGCGCGTGCCGCGGCGGTCGTAAAAGCCGAAGAGCTCGGGGCCGAAGCCGATGGAAAAAGCCTTCACGCCGATGCCGCACCAGCGGCCGATCAGATAGTGGCCCATCTCGTGGACGAACACGACGACGGTCAGCACGAACAAAAACGGCACGAGCGTGCCAAGGACGAAGCCTTGCGTGCTGAAAACCGCGTGAAAGATGTCGTTCAAGTCATGCCCTCAAATTCGCCCGCACACGACATTCCACCGCGACTGTGGCATCAATCCGGGCGAATCGGTGGCGCGCGCCATTTTTCGCCTTACTGCTGTGTCGTTCAGTTTGGAAAAAGCCCCAATGCCGGATGCTCGGCGCCCGCCGCGACCCAGCCCATGACGTACAGTGCGAACGCGGCCGCGACAAGCCCGTCCACCCTGTCCATGACCCCGCCATGGCCGGGAATGAGATTGCTCGAATCCTTGGCGCCGTGCCGGCGCTTGACCCATGATTCGAACAGGTCGCCGGCTTGCGAAACGATCGACAGAGCAAGCGCCACCAGGCCAAGCTGAACGAGATTGCCGGCGCCGGCTGCGATTGAGAGCAAAACTCCGGCGATAACGCCGCCGACGGCGCCGCCCAGCGCGCCGCTCTGCGTCTTGCCGGGCGAGATTGACGGCGCGAGCTTCGGGCCGCCGACCGCGCGGCCGACGAAATAGGCAGCTATGTCGGTTGCCCAGACCACGGCGAACAGGAAGAGAATCGCAATCAGCCCGGAATGATTGTCGTCACGGAGATAGGCGAGCGAAAAGCCGGATAGTGCTGCGTAGGCCACCCCCGAGGCTTCCCACGGCGCGGCCCCCTTGGTCCGAGCGACAATGGCCGCGACCGCCACCAGGATCGCGACGAGGAGCAGCAGCCACAAGGCCGGCAGGCCGGCGATCAGGGCGCCGACGAAGATCAGAATCAGTGCTTCGGGCAGGAAGCCGAGCGCCGCGCCGCTCCCGGCGCGCGCCATGCGCGTCCATTCATAGAAGATCAGCGCCGCTATTGCGGCGCAGAACAGCCGGAACGGCAATCCGCCGAGCCAGGTGAGCGCAAGCGTCAGAGCCGCCATCACGATTGCCGAGATGACGCGCTGCTGGAGGTTGCTCATGGGTGCGGCGCCTAAAGCGCGACATCGCGGGCGGCGAGCCCGCCAAAGCGTCGTTCGCGGCCGGCAAAGTCGCGCAAGGCGTCGGCCAGGTGCTCGCGGCTGAAGTCCGGCCAATAGCAAGGCAGGAAAACGAGCTCGCTATAGGCAGCCTGCCAGAGAAGGAAGTTCGACAGCCTGAGCTCGCCGCTGGTCCTGATCACCAGCTCGGGATCGGGAATGCCCTTTGTGTCGAGCGATGCGGCAAAGCTTTCGGCCGTGATCGCCTCGCTCGCCATGTCGCCGCGCGCGACGGCCTCCGCCAGCTTGCGCGCTGTGCGCACGATCTCGTCGCGGCCGCCGTAGTTGAAGGCGATGACCAGTGTCAGCGCCCCATTGCCGGCGGTCAGCGATTCGGCTTCCTGCAGCAGCCCCCGGATATCGGACTGCAGCCCCTCTTTGTCGCCGATCACCCTCACCCGCACGCCGTTCTGATGCAGTTCGGCGAGATCGCGGCGGATGAACAGCTTCAAAAGCCCCATGAGGTCGCTGACCTCGGATTTCGGCCGCGACCAGTTCTCGGAGGAAAAGGCGTAGACGGTCAGGTAGGAGATGCCGAGCTCGGGTGCGGCGCGCACCGTCTTGCGCAGGGCCTCGACGCCGGCGCGGTGTCCGGCAAGGCGCGGCAGGCCGCGCGCCTTGGCCCAGCGTCCGTTTCCATCCATGATGATCGCGACATGCGCGGGGGTTGCCATGGTCTCGCTTTCGAGCCGGAAAACCCCGACCCTAAACCTGCATGATTTCAGCTTCCTTATCGGAAAGCAGGTGATCGATGGTGCTGATCATCTCGTCGGTCAGCTTCTGGACCTGGTCGGACCGCTTGCGCTGATCGTCCTCGCTGATGGTGCCGTCCTTCTCAGCCTTCTTGAGAAAATCCATGCCGTCGCGGCGGACATGGCGCACCGCGACGCGTGCGTTCTCGGCATAGCCATGCGAGATCTTGACCAGTTCCTTGCGGCGCTGCTCGTTGAGCTCCGGCAGCGGGATCCTGAGATTGGTGCCGTCGACGATCGGATTGAAGCCCAGGTTGGCTTCGCGGATAGCGCGGTCGACCGCGCTGACCATCGACTTGTCCCAGACCGAGACCGAAATCATGCGCGGCTCCGGCACCGTCACGTTGGCCACCTGGTTGATCGGCATCGTCGTGCCGTAGGCCTGGACCTGGACGGCGTCGAGCAGGTTGCTGGAGGCTCGGCCGGTGCGCAGCGACGCCAGGTCGTGCTTGAAGGCGGCGATCGCCCCGTCCATGCGTCGCTTCAGGTCTTCGAACTCGCCACTCATGATCATCTCCTCGACCCGTTCGCCGGGTTCACTGCTTATGCCGTCGTGCCGTCCGCGGTACCGTTCAACGGATGCCGGCCTCGCCTATTTGTCCGCGACGACCGTGCAATGGCCGCCGCCCCTTAGAATATCGCCGAAACCACCTTTTTCGTGGATCGAATAGACGATTATCGGAATGTTGTTTTCACGCGCAAGTGCAATCGCGGCGGTGTCCATGATCGCAAGCCCGCGTTTGATGACTTCGGCGTGGCTGATGCGGTCGAAACGGACGGCGTTCGGGTCCTTCTTGGGGTCGGCCGAATAGACCCCGTCGACCTGCGTGCCCTTGAACAGCGCATCGGCGCCGATTTCGGCGGCCCGCAGGGCCGCGGCCGAATCGGTGGTGAAGAACGGATTACCGGTGCCGCCGGCGAATATGACTACCTTGCCCTGGTTCATATAGGCTGTCGCCTGGCGTTGGGAAAAGCTCTCGCAAAGTTCCGGCATGGCGATCGCCGAAAGCACGACGGCATCGACGCCGATCTTGTTGAGCGAGGTGCGCAGCGCCAGCGAGTTGATGACGGTGGCGAGCATGCCCATGTGATCGCCGGTGACCCGGTCGCCGCCTTTGGAGGCCACAGCCACGCCGCGAAAAATATTGCCGCCGCCGATGACGACACCCACTTCGACGCCCAGCGCGCGCGCCTCGGCAATGTCGGCGGCGATGCGGTCGACAACGGAGACATCGATGCCGAAATGCTGCTCGCCCATCAACGCTTCGCCGGAAGCCTTCAGCACGACACGTCGATAGAGGGGCTTCACCGTCATCTCATTCCTCGAATATCTCGGCGCGGCAATTTTGGAGGCAAAACCGCCCCCGCTTCATCCGGCGATGCTGTCATGACGGGTTGACCCGATACACGAAGGGCGCGGCGATGTCACGCCGCGCCCTCGTGCAAAATTCCAGGCTTTTTCGGTCAGTTGCCGCCTCTTTGATCAACGGCTGGAGACGCTGACCGCCTCGCCTTCGATCATGACCGCGGGCGAATAATCGGCCGGCTTGTCGCCGGTCACGGCGCCGCCGGTCACCCGGACCTGGATCTCGGAGCCGAAATAGGAATGCGGGAACGGCGCCGGCATGGCGCTGACCTTTTCCAGCCGCGCGCGAAGCTCGGCGGGAATCGAAAAATCGAGCGCGCCGAGATTGTCCTGCAGCTGAGTGAGCTTCGTCGCTCCAAGGATGACGGAAGCGATGCCTGGCTGCGTCGCCACCCAGCTGAGCGCAACCTGGGCCATGCTGCGGCCGAGCTCGGCCGCCACCTTCTCGAGTTCCGCCACGATCGCCCAGTTGCGATCGCTGAACTTCTGGAAGCCGGGATGCGTGGTGTTGCGGAAACCGTCGAGCCGCCCGGCCCTTCCGGCTTGCGTCGGCTTGTATTTGCCGCTGAGGAGCCCGCTGGCCAGCGGACTCCACACCATGATGCCGGCGCCATGACGGGTGCCGAAAGGCACATATTCATGTTCGATGGCGCGCTCGGCGAGCGAATATTCGAGCTGCAGCGCCGAGACCGGCTCGTAGCTGCGCAGTTCGGCGATCGCCTGGGCGCGGCCGGCATACCAGGCCGGCACGTCGGAGAGGCCGATATGGCGCACCTTGCCGGCGCGAACGAGGTCGTCCAGCGTGCGCAGCACCTCCTCGGCCGGAGTAATCCTGTCCCAGACATGCAGAAGATAAAGGTCGATGTACTCGGTGCCGAGCCGTTTCAGTGAGGCTTCCACAGCCCGCATGATGTTCTTGCGGCCGTTGCCGCCGGCATTCGGATTGCCGGCCTCGGAATTCATGGTGAATTTGGTGGCGATCACCGCCGTGTCGCGCAGGCCGCGCTCGGCGACGAACTCGCCGAGCCAGGTCTCGGCGGTACCGCCGGTATAGAGGTCGGCCGTGTCGAAGAAGTTGCCGCCCGCTTCGACATAGGCGTCGAACATCGCGCGAGCTGTGTCCCTGTCCGCGCCCCAGCCCCATTCGGTGCCGAAGGTCATGGTGCCGAGCGCCAGCCGGCTGACGCGCAGGCCGCTGTTGCCAAGCGTGTAGTAGGTCATGGTCATGGGTGGTCTCCCGATCCTGAACTGAATTCCTGCCGGTCACTGGCCGGGGGTGGCCTTGACCCAGGGATTGCCGCGCTCATGCGTCATGCGGAAGGTGAAGCCGTCGACCTTCCAGCCGGAGGCCGAGCGTGTCAGGTGGTGCTCATAGGTGCCCCAGACTTCCCAGAGCGGATCGCCATTGCCTTCCATCCGGTTCCAGGCATAGCCATTGGAGCGGACAGTCGCGGCATCGGCTTCGAGCACGACCTGATGGTTGGTGCGCAGATGCAGGCTGGTCTTGCTGCCCTTGAGGTTGCCCGCCCAGGCGCCGATCAGGTCGTCGGACGCGATGTTGGCTGCGGGCTGGCCGGACAGGCTGCTGAAATCGGCGGTGACACGCTCGGCGAAATAGCTGCGCGCCAGCTTCCAGTCCTGTGCATCCACCGCGCGGTCGATGGCGTCGGCGATGCGGATGACGGCGCGCTCGTCGGCAAGGGCCTGCCAGCCGGCCGGTTCGGCACCGCCGGCATCGACCGGCGCCAGCACTATTCCTGCGGCAAAAGTTACATGTCTCAACGCGTTCATTTCGTCTCTCCTTGGCCATCAGCCCGCCGCCGATGTGTTGACGCCAATATGAGCCGGTTCAGGGACATCGATAAGATTGCATTGTTCGCAAAGACTGTGCGATATCACTCATGAATGGATCGCGATCTGCTCACACACCTTCCGGTCATTGTCGCCGTGGCCCGGCGCGGCGGCTTCGCGCTTGCCGCGGCTGAACTCGGCATGAGCCCGTCTGCCGTCAGCCATGCGGTGCGGCTGGTGGAGGAGCGCATCGGCCAGCCGCTCTTTGCGCGCACGACGCGCAGCGTCTCGCTGACCGAGGCAGGCAAAGCGCTGGTGGAGACTGCGGGCCCTGCCCTGCAGGACATCGCCGAGCGGATGGACCGCATTCGAGGCGTGAAGGGAAGGCCCGCCGGCCTGCTCAGGATCAACGCCTCCAACATAGCGATCCCCCTGGCGGTGACGCCGGTGGTCGCGGCGATGGCGGAACGCTTTCCCGACGTGACGGTCGAGATCGTTGCCGATCAGGGACTCATCGATATCGTCGGGGAAGGGTTTGACGCCGGCATCCGGCTGGGTGAAATGATCGCGCAGGACATGGTCACCGTCAGGATGACGCCACCGTTCAAAGCCGTGATCGTTGCTTCTCCCGCCTATGTCGCAAAGCGCGGGCGTCCGCGCGACGTGGCCGATCTCGCCAATCACAACTGCATCGGCTACCGGCTGGTTCGGTCAGGCGCGCTTTACCGCTGGGACCTGAACGACAACGGCAAGGATGTCGTTGTCGAGACGCGCGGCACGACCGTCGTCACAGATTCGCTTGGCGCCGTCGATCTGGCGCTGGCCGGCGTCGGGCTCGCCTACGTCTTCGAGCCGCTGGTGCGCGCCGACCTTGCCGCCGGGCGCCTCGTCCAGATCCTGCCGAAGACAGCGATCGAAGAGCCCGGGCTCTTCCTTTATTTCCCGCGCCGCGCGTCGATGGCGCCGAAGCTCAGGGCCTTTATCGATACCGCACAAGAAATCGGCCGGGCGTCCATGCGGACACCCGGCCGAATCGCCTGAGCTCGTGAGCTCGTCACCTTAAGGAAACGCCGCGCGCTCCCCTCGGATCGGAGCTATTTCTTGACCGCGGCCGCGACTTCCGCCGCGAAATCGGTCGTTTCCTTCTCGATGCCTTCGCCCAGCGCAAAGCGCAGATAGGAGGTGATCTTCGCCGGAGCGCCGATCTCCTTCTCGGCATCCTTCAGCGCCTTCTCGACGGTGATGTCGGGATTGAGCACGAAGGCCTGCTTCAAAAGCACCACCTCTTCGTAGAACTTGCGCAGGCGGCCCTCGACCATCTTCTCGATGATGGCTTCCGGCTTGCCCGACTGGCGCGCCTGGTCGGAGAAGATCGCCTTCTCGCGCTCGATCAGCGCCGGGTCGACCTCTTCGGCCGTCAGCGCCACCGGGTTGGTGGCGGCGACGTGCATGGCAACCTGGCGGGCAAAGGCGTTCGCGGCATGCTCGTTGCCGGTGGTCTCGATCGCGACCAGCACGCCGAGCTTGCCCAGCCCATCGGCAACCGCATTGTGGACATAGGTCGCCACCACGCCATGCGGCACGGTGAGCTTGGCCGAACGGCGGAAATTGATGTTCTCGCCGATGGTGCCGACCGCGTCCTTGACGGTCTCGGTGACCGTCTTGTCGGAGCCCGGATACTTGGCGGCGGCAACCGCTTCGGTTGCGCCATAGGCGAGCGCGACCTTCGCGACATTGCGGACCAGTTGCTGAAACTGCTCGTTGCGGGCGACGAAGTCGGTCTCGGAATTGACCTCGACGATGGCGGCTTCACGCACGCCGGCGTCGACGCCGATCAGGCCCTCGGCGGCAGTGCGCCCGGCCTTCTTGTCGGCCTTGGAGATACCCTTCTTGCGCAGCCAGTCGACGGCCGCTTCCATGTCGCCGTTGGTCTCGTTCAACGCCGCCTTGCAGTCCATCATGCCCGCGCCGGTCAAGTCGCGGAGTTCTTTGACCTGTGCAGCCGAAATGCTCATTGTCGCCTCTTTGTCTCAAATGCGCCGACGCACCAACCGGGACTCGGGTGATGCGCTCGGCAAAAGCGCTTTAGCGCGCCAACTTATTGGAAAGATGAAGGCCGGGCTCCGGCCTTCCTTATCAAGCTTCCGGAGCTTCTGCAGCCGGAGCGTCGAGCGCCGGCTCGACCGGAGCCTCCGCCGAAGCGCCGATGTCGACGCCGAGCGCGCCCTGCTGACGGGCGATGCCGTCGATGGCGGCCTTGGCGATCAGATCGCAATAGAGCTGAATGGCGCGGGCCGCGTCGTCATTGCCGGGGATCGGGAAGTCGATCTTGTCCGGGTCGCAGTTCGAATCGATGATGGCCACGACCGGGATGCCGAGGCGCTTGGCCTCGAGGATGGCGATCGCTTCCTTGTTGGTGTCGATGACGAACATCAGGTCCGGCGTCGAGCCCATGTCCTTGATGCCGCCGAGAGCCTTGTTGAGCTTCTCGCGCTCGCGGTCGAGGTTCAGGCGCTCCTTCTTGGTGAGGCCCTGGGCCTCGCCGGAGAGCGTCTCGTCGAGCTTGCGCAGGCGCTGGATCGAGTTCGAGATCGTCTTCCAGTTGGTGAGCATGCCGCCCAGCCAACGCGAGTTGACATAATACTGGGCCGAACGCTGCGCCGCGTCGGCGACGATGTCGGACGCCTGGCGCTTGGTGCCGACGAACAGCACGCGGCCGCCCTTGGCGACGGTGTCGGACACCTGCTTCAGGGCCTGGTGCAGCAGCGGCACCGTCTGCGACAGGTCGATGATGTGGATGTTGTTGCGGG
Source organism: Mesorhizobium sp. CA6 (assembly GCF_020165035.1). Taxonomy (NCBI): domain Bacteria; kingdom Pseudomonadati; phylum Pseudomonadota; class Alphaproteobacteria; order Hyphomicrobiales; family Phyllobacteriaceae; genus Mesorhizobium; species Mesorhizobium sp. CA6. The sequence goes on from NZ_JAIUHI010000012.1 coordinate 168,428, forward strand.
CGCCATAGATATAAGGCGCCATCTTCGGGTTCCAGCGGTGGGTCTGGTGGCCGAAGTGAACACCAGCTTCCAAAAGCTGGCGCATGCTGAAATCTGGCAGAGCCATTCTTTAGTTCCTTTCCGGTTGGCCTCCACGGACACAGGCATTTCGGACTTATGTCCTGACGCCACCGGAGGTCTCAGCCGGATTTCTCCCGGGCAGACACCAAAGTCCGTGTGTGGAATGAGCGCGCATATAGAGGGGAAGCGTCACAAACGCAAGCTGGGTGTCACTTCGCGCATCAACGTGCGGCAATCAGCGCACTGGTACCGATCATCGCGCCGCCAGCGAGCCTGTTCATGAGGCGCATGCGCTTCGGGGTCTTGAACCATCCGGCTGCCCGCCCCGCCATCGCGGCATAGAGACCCATGGTGACGATATTGACGCTGACCACGACAAGGACCACGAGCAGGCCATCGGCGAAGGTCATGGTGTCAAGGTTGAGGATCAGCGGCATGATGGAGGCGTGGAACAGAATGGCCTTCGGATTGCCGAGCGCAATGGACGCGCCGAGAAAGAAGGACCGCGACAGCCGCGCCTGTGTTTGGCGAGAGTCGTCCGGTTTCTGGGCGACCGCCCGCCACATCCTGATGCCGAGAAAGACCAGGTAAGCGGCGCCGGCGTATTTCAGCAAAAGAAAAATCCACTCGAAGGTCTGGGCCAACGCCACCAAACCGAGCAACGCCAGGGTGACCAGGACGGCGTCGCCCGCGGCGACCCCCATGCCGGCTATGAAAGCGCGCAAGAACCCACGCGACAGCCCATTGGTGATGACCGCGAACATCGCCGGTCCAGGCGTGGCGGCGGCCAACGAGATCGCGACGCAATAAGCCAGGAACGCCGTCACCGTCATCGTCTTACCTTCCCGTTCGGAACCCGCACGCGGCGGAAGATCGCCACGATGTCCTCGCGGCTGCATTCGATCGCCCCAAGCCTGACCGCGCGATCACGCTCGAAGCCGGTGATATCGTAATGCGGCGCCGATGTCTTGGGCGGCCCCTGATAGGACGAACGCTTAAGGCCCAGCTCGGCTGCAAAGCGATGGAGTTCGTCGGTATTGTCGGCGAGCAGATGGCACCAGCGGTGGCCGGCCCATTTCCAGATCGCCGCATCGACATAGACTGCCATCAGGCCCACCGCATTCGGTGAGCCTCACGCATGGTATTCGGAGGCCAAGCCTGCAAGCCGGGCCGGCTGCCGTCAGCAATTGCTATTTCGACGCCGGGCAAGGCTTGGTCTGATCGAACAGCGACAGGTTCACCAGCTTGCCGGTCATCGAGAATTCGCCATAGTCCATGACGAGGTCGCGGGTGATGCCGTTCTCGTGCAGCTTGAAGCTGATCCGGTATTCCGGCACCTCTTCGCCTTTGTTGTCGGTATCGTCGAAATAGGCGATGTCGACCGGCCAGTATTTGTCGGTCGCGAGCTTGGCCAGCGCCGGCGCCTCCGGGTCGGATTTCTGGACATCGGTCTTCTTGCCGACGATTACGGTGGTGGTCATCACCTTGTTGGCGTCCTCGGAGCCGTCGAACAGATTGGTCTGGTAGAAATTCTCGCCCTTTTCGGCCTTGCCGATCAGCTCGACCAGATGCTGGGTCGGGAACTGCGTCGCTGCAAGCTCGAGGCTGTTCTTCTCAGGCTTGTCGATCTCGACTTTGAGGCCCTTCTGCTCCCGGGTCGCGATGCCTTTCACTTCCTTGTCGAGGTTCTGGTCGGTGAAGGATTTCGTCACGAACGAAAAAGTTTTGCCTTCTGCATCCTCGAACGTGGTCGTCTGCTGGTCCGTCAGCTTCGTGCCGTCGGCGGTGGCAATCTGAGTGACGAAGCGGAATTTCACCGTATAGCCTTCGCAGGCGGAACCATTGAACTCATAGACCATGCGGCCGGTGATGCCGGTAATGCCTGAGCGGTCGGAGGCCTTGTTGAGCGTGAGATCGTAGACGGCGCGATGCGCCTGCAGCGCGGGCACCGCAAGGGCCGGCGCCATCGGGAGCATCGCCGAGAAACAGGCGGCGGCGAGGAAAAGGCGCGTTGCGCGCATGCGTTGCTCCGATCGTCGCGGCCGCGAGGCAGACCGCAGGGAAAGATGGTCCAGCTTAAAAAAAGTCGTGGCGGAAGCGAGGCAAAAATAGCAATTTCGGCCCGGCCAACGCGGCGTCTTCCAGCAATAGGGAAAACCAATGAGCGAAACAATCGAAAAGCGGCTAAGCGATCTTGGCGTCACCCTCCCGGCCGCCGCCGCGCCCGCCGCCAACTACGTGCCCTATTGCCGCACCGGCAACACGCTGTTCACCGCCGGCCAGTTGCCGCTGAAGGACGGCAAGCTGCAGGCAAGTGGGTTGCTCGGCCGCGACATCGACACCGCTGCAGGCAAGGAAGGCGCGAGATTCTGCGCCATCAACCTCCTGGCGCAGGCCAAGGCCGCGCTGGGCGATCTCGAAAAGGTCCGGCGCCTGGTCAAGATCACCGTCTTCGTCGCCTCCGCGCCGGATTTCGTCGAGCAGCATCTTGTCGCCAACGGCGCCTCCGACTTCCTGGTCGCCGCACTCGGCGAGCGCGGCAAGCATGCCCGCTCCGCCGTCGGCACCGCCTCGCTGCCGCTCAACGCCGCGGTCGAGATCGAAGCGATCTTCGAAGTCGAGTGAGGCTCAACATGACCGATCTGTCCTGGCTGATTGCGCAGCCCGTCGCGCATCGCGGCTTCCACGACATGAACAAGACGCGCTGGGAAAACACGCTGTCGGCTTTCGCCGCGGCGGCCGAGCGCGGCTACGCCATCGAATGCGACGTGCATGTCTCGTCCGACGGCGTCCCGGTCATCATCCATGACGGCGAGCTGAAACGCCTCACCGGCCGGGATGGCTTCGTCTGGCAACGCACCGCGGCCGAACTGGCGACGCTCAAGATCGGCGGCACCAAGGACCACGTGCCGACGCTCGAGGAGGCGCTCGACCTGATCGACGGCCGTGTGCCGCTGGTGGTCGAGCTGAAAGGCGTTCCCGGCCACGATGCGGGGCTGGTGGCCAGCGTCGGCCGGTTGCTCAAGCGCTACAACGGCAAGGTGGCGATCATGTCGTTCGATCACTGGCTGATCCGCGACTTCGCCAAGGACGCCCCGGGCATCCCCGGCGGGCTGACCGCCTATGGCAGGGACAACCAGCTGATCGAGGCGCATTTCGCGATGCTCGCGCACGACCTCGCCTTCACCTCCTACGCTGCCGGCGACCTGCCCAACCCCTTCGTCAGCTTCGTGCGCGAAAAGCTGAAGATGCCGGTCATTACCTGGACCGTGCATGACCAGCCGGCGGTCGACCTCACCTTCAAATATGCCGACCAGATGACCTTCGAGGGTTTCGAGCCCGGCCTGGTGAGAGTTGGCTGAGCCGAGTGCCTCAAACGTGACTTGTAGCAGCCCCTGCGAAGCTTAAATAAGCCCCATGGATCAGGGCGACGAAGAGGATGGACGGGCAGCGAACGCGGATTATGCGATCCGCATCGCGGCGGGTATCGGCGCCTTCACCTGCGAAGAATGGAACGGCTTTGCCGGAACCACGCGCGACGATCAAGAAAACGGCTACAACCCTCTGGTTTCATTCGCTTTTCTAAGCGCTCTGGAAGATTCCGGCTGTGCCGTCCGGCGCACTGGCTGGCAGGGTCATCACTTGCGGCTGGAAACCGCGCAAGGCAGGCTTCTCGGCGCCGTCCCTTGTTACCTCAAATCGCACAGCCAGGGCGAATATGTCTTCGACCACGGCTGGTCGGACGCCTTCGAACGCGCCGGCGGCCGCTATTATCCCAAGTTGCAATGCTCGGTGCCGTTTTCACCAGTCACCGGCCCTCGCCTGCTGGTCGGCAAAGGCGAGAATGAAAGTGCGGTGAAGGCAGGACTGGCGGAAGGCCTGAAGCTGGTGACCGACAAGCTCGGCGTCTCGTCCGCGCATGTCACTTTCGCAACCGAGCCGGATGTGGCGAGCCTGGAGGCGGCGGGCTTCCTGCATCGCACCGACCAGCAGTTCCATTTCTTCAACGAAGGCTTTTCGACCTATGACGACTTCCTCGCCACGCTTGCCTCGCGCAAGCGCAAGGCAATGAAGAAGGAGCGCCGGGAAGCGCTTGCCGACGGCATCTCGATCGACTGGCTGACCGGCAAGGACATCACCGAAAGCGCCTGGGACGATTTCTTCGCCTTCTACATGGATACCGGCGGGAGGAAATGGGGCCGGCCCTACCTCAACCGACAGTTCTTCTCGCTGATCGGGGAGCGCATGGCCGACGACATCCTCCTGGTGATGGCAAAGCGGAACGGCCGCTACATTGCCGGCGCCATCAACTTCGTCGGTTCCGACGCGCTCTACGGACGCAACTGGGGCTGCATCGAGGATCACCCCTTCCTGCATTTCGAGGTCTGCTACCATCAGGCGATCGATTTCGCCATCGAGCGCAAGCTCAAGGTGGTGGAGGCAGGCGCGCAGGGCGAGCACAAGCTGGCGCGCGGCTACCGGCCGGTGACCATGCATTCGGCGCACTACTTCTCGCATCCCGGCTTGCGCAACGCCGTCGCCGACTACCTCAGGCGCGAGCGCCGCGAGGTCGAGCGCATGGGCGAATATCTCGAAGAGCACACGCCCTTCCGCAAGGATCTTGGGGAATAGCCGGCCTCACCGCGCGCCATGCCGCTGCGATGAAAACATGAAAACAGAGACTTAAAGCGCGTCGCCCGAATCCATTCCTTACGACGCGCTTTAGCGATCTCGCCCGAGCGCCTTGCCGCCCGTCGGCGGCTTCGCTACACCGGACGGTGAATACAATTGGGAGTGTCACCCCATGGCCGAAGCCTATGATCCCGGCAATATCTTTGCGAAAATCCTGCGCGGCGAGATTCCGTCGCACCGCGTCTACGAGGACGATGCGGTCGTCGCCTTCATGGATGTGATGCCGCAAGGCATGGGCCACACGCTGGTGATGCCCAAGGCGCCGTCGCGCAACATGCTCGACGCCGATCCGGCAACGCTCGGTCCGCTGTTCGCGGTCGTCCAGAAGGTGGCCGTGGCAGTGAAAAAGGCCTTTGACGCCGACGGCGTCACCCTCATGCAGTTCAACGAACCGGCCTCCGGGCAGACCGTCTATCATCTCCATGTCCACGTCGTGCCACGCTTCGAAGGCGTGCCGTTGAAGCCGCATTCCGGCCAGATGGAGAAACCCGAAGTGCTGGCCGAGCACGCCGGCAAGATCCGCGCGGCGCTGGGAAGCTGACCCAGCCTTCGACCCGGTGACTGCGCGCTGACCGCTCAAAAGAAAAGAGCCCCATTGCCGGGGCTCTTTTGCATTTCAAATGAAGGCCGATCAGCCCTTGCGCGGCAGTTGCGGCACAAGGCTGCGTTTGTTGCCGTCCTTGCCCTTCGGCTCCGGCTTCTGCGCCACGGCCTTCTTGGGCGCCGGCTTCTTGGCCACCGCCTTCTTCGGCTTCGGCGCGTCTTCCGGCTCTTCCTTCTTCGGCTGCACGGGCGACTCGTCGGCGAGCGATTCGAGCTTCAGGCCGGACTCGCCGGTTTCCTTCTTCTCGACAGTGACGCGAACCGTGCCGCCCTTCTTGAGCTTGCCGAACAGCACCTCGTCGGCCAGGGGCTTCTTGATGTGCTCCTGGATGACGCGGCCGAGCGGACGCGCGCCCATGCGCTCGTCATAGCCCTTGTCGGCCAGCCAGGCGATCGCGTCCGGCGACAGGTCGAAGGTGACGCCCCGCTCGGAGAGCTGGGCCTCAAGCTGCATGACGAACTTCTGCACCACCTGATGGATGACCGGCACCGGCAGCGAACCGAACGGGATGATCGCGTCCAGGCGGTTGCGGAACTCCGGCGTGAACAGCCGGTTGATCGCCTCGACGTCGTCGCCCTCGCGCTTGGTCGAGCCGAAGCCGATTGCCGCGCGCTGCGCGTCCGAGGCGCCAGCATTGGTGGTCATGATCAGGATCACGTTGCGGAAGTCGATCTGCTTGCCGTTGTGGTCGGTCAGCTTGCCGTGGTCCATCACCTGCAACAGGATGTTGAACAGGTCCGGATGCGCCTTCTCGACCTCATCGAGCAGCAGCACGCAATGCGGGTGCTGGTCGACGCCGTCGGTGAGCAGGCCGCCCTGGTCGAAGCCGACATAGCCGGGAGGCGCGCCGATCAGCCGCGAGACGGTGTGGCGTTCCATGTATTCCGACATGTCGAAACGGATCAGCTCGACGCCGAGCGAGGCGGCAAGCTGCTTCGCGACTTCCGTCTTGCCGACGCCGGTCGGGCCTGAGAACAGGTAGGAGCCGATCGGCTTCTCCGGTTCGCGCAGGCCGGCGCGCGCCAGCTTGATCGCCGAGGTCAGCGCGGTGATGGCCGTATCCTGGCCGTAGACGACGCGCTTCAGCTCGATATCGAGCCCCTGCAGCACCTTCTCATCATCCGCCGAGACCGTCTTCGGCGGGATGCGCGCCATGGTGGCGATCGTCGCCTCGATCTCCTTGATGCCGATCGTCTTCTTGCGCTTGGCTTCCGGCACCAGCATCTGCGAGGCGCCTGTTTCGTCGATCACGTCGATCGCCTTGTCCGGCAGCTTGCGGTCGTTGATGTAGCGCGCCGACAGCTCGACCGAGGCCTTGATCGCTTCGCTCGTGTAGCGGACCTTGTGGAACTCCTCGAAATAGGGCTTCAGGCCCTTCATGATCTCGATGGCGTCCTCGATGGTCGGCTCGTTGACATCGATCTTCTGGAAGCGCCGCACCAGCGCGCGGTCCTTCTCGAAGAACTGGCGGAACTCCTTGTAGGTGGTCGAGCCGATGCAGCGGATGGCGCCGGACGACAGCGCCGGCTTCAGAAGGTTCGATGCATCCATGGCGCCGCCCGAGGTGGCGCCGGCCCCGATCACCGTATGGATCTCGTCGATGAACAGCACCGCGCCCGGATAGTCCTCGAGCTCCTTGACGACCTGCTTCAGCCGCTCCTCGAAGTCGCCGCGATAGCGGGTGCCGGCCAACAGCGTGCCCATGTCGAGCGCGAAGATGGTGGCGTCCTGCAGCACTTCCGGCACATCGCCTTCGACGATGCGCTTGGCGAGACCTTCGGCGATCGCCGTCTTGCCGACCCCAGGATCGCCGACATAGAGCGGGTTGTTCTTGGAACGGCGGCACAGCACCTGGATGGTGCGGTTGATCTCGCTGTCGCGGCCGATCAGCGGGTCGATCTTGCCGGCGCGCGCCTTGTTGTTGAGGTTGACGCAGTAGGCCGTCAGCGCGTCCTGCTGCTTCTTCTTGCCACCCTCTTCCTGCGGCTCAGCACCGTTCTGGCCGCCCTGCTCGTCCTCGGCGCCGCGCGGCGTGCGCGATTCCGAAGCGCCCGGTCGCTTGGCAATGCCATGCGAGATGTAATTGACCGCGTCGTAGCGGGTCATCTGCTGTTCCTGCAGGAAATAGGCAGCATGGCTCTCGCGCTCGGCGAAGATGGCGACGAGCACGTTGGCGCCGGACACTTCCTCGCGGCCGGACGACTGCACATGGATCACGGCGCGCTGGATGACGCGCTGGAAACCTGCCGTCGGCTTCGAATCCTCGTCATAACCGGTGACGAGGTTGTCGAGCTCGGTGTCGATATAGGTGAGAACCGTATGCTTGAGCTCGTCGAGATCGACGTTGCAGGCGCGCATGACGGCGGCCGCCTCGGTGTCGTCGATCAGGGCGAGCAGCAAATGTTCGAGCGTTGCATACTCATGATGCCGCTCGTTGGCGAATGTCAGCGCCTGATGTAGCGCCTTTTCCAGGCCTTGGGAGAAAGCCGGCATGTTACCTCACTTCTTCTCCATCACGCATTGCAGCGGATGCTGATTCTGTCGGGCGAAATCCATGACCTGGGACACTTTGGTCTCGGCCACCTCGAATGTGTAGATGCCGCACTCGCCCACTCCATGATTGTGAACATGAAGCATGATGCGTGTGGCGGCTTCGCGGTCCTTTTGGAAAAATCGTTCCAGGACGTGAACGACGAACTCCATCGGGGTGTAGTCGTCGTTCAGAATGAGGACCCGGTAGAGACTGGGCTTCTTGGTCTTGGTTTTGGTGCGCGTGATGACAGCGGTGCCGCGACCGGGATCGTTGCGGTCTCCGTCACTTTGCATTCGCACCACGCCTGCCGTGGCAGTCAAACCGATCGTCACGTAGTCCAGCCTTTTCGAATCCTCATGCGAGTTCAACATGTAGGTTCTCGATGGACGATTTTAAGCCCTTCTGTTTAGCTGACAATATGGCTAGGTGGGCAAACCGCAGCGAATTTCTCAATCGTGAATGCGGCAAGGTGCGTCAGGTTGCGATCTCGCATGAAAAAACCCGGCCGCGTTTTCGCGACCGGGTCCTTTTGATTGGCCCGCTGGCCGTGTCCGGTGTGATCGGGCGAAATTACTTCGCCTTGGCGACCACCGATTCGAAGGGCTTGTACGCTTCCTTGGCGAGCTCGGCATAGAGATTGCCGATCTTGCTGGCCTCGGCCACGAAGCTCTCATAGCTCTGCTTGGCGTAATCGGTCTGGATCTCGACGGCCTTCTCGATCGACTTGGCCGCGAACAGCTTCTCGAAGGCGGCGGTGCCGGCTTCGAAGCTCTTCTTGGTGTATTCGCCGGCTTCGGTGGCGATCGCCTGCGCGCCCTTGGTGAGCGAGGCGAAGCTCTTCAGCCCGGTGTCGGCAAATTCCTTGCCGTATTTCGTGAAGTCCTCATAGGTCTGGGTCATTTCATACTTCCCTTTGGTTGAAACGCCCTTTTTGCCCCGGGCGCCCTTGTGCAATGCACCTCAATATATTGTGCGATGCACAAAAGTCAAGAATCCCTTGATATGCAGGGGGTCCAGCGCCGGCAGCCGGTAAAATTCGATTAAAGAGAAGCTCGATTTGCCGAAAAATGGTGAACGCGGCGGTTACCATAAACGGATTGGTAACGCTGGGCGCGATAGCTTGGCTGGAAGTGAGGCCGGCACTCCCTTTGCCGCCTCCGGGGCAACGAAAATTCAGGGTAAGTAACGGTGCGTCAGGCGTTGTCGGGGCTAGTCTCCAAATCTTTCTCCCTCAGGGCAATTATGATCGCCGCGCTCGCGATGACGGTTGTCGTCGCCGACGTAGCGTCAGCAATGGCAGCAAGAGCCTCGGCCATCGTCGTGGACGCCAAGACCGGCAAGGTGCTCTACTCCGCTGACGCCAATGGCCGGCGCTATCCCGCCTCGCTTACCAAGATGATGACGCTCTACCTCACCTTCGAAGCGCTGGCGAAGGGCAGGATCAGCAAGAACACCCCGGTTCCGTTTTCCGCTCATGCCGCCGCCGAGGCGCCGACCAAGCTCGGAGTGCGCGCCGGCGGCTCGGTTCCGGTCGAGACCGCGATCCTGTCGATCGTGACGAAATCAGCCAACGACTCGGCGACCGCGCTTGGCGAGATGCTTGGCGGCAGCGAAGACAATTTCGCCCGCATGATGACGGCCAAGGCGCGCCAGCTAGGCATGAACGGCACCGTCTTCCGCAACGCCAACGGCCTACCCGACCCCGGCCAGTTCACCACGGCTCGCGACATGGCGATGCTGGGCATCGCGCTCCGCGAGCATTATCCGCAATATTACGGTTATTTCTCGCAGCGCTCGTTTCTATATGGCCGTCAGCGCATCAACGGCCATAACCGTCTGCTCGGCCGCATCAAGGGCGTCGACGGCATCAAGACCGGGTACACCCGCGCGTCAGGCTACAACCTCGTCTCCTCCGTTGCCGATGGCGACCGCCGCCTCGTCGCGGTGGTGATGGGTGGCGCTTCCGGCCGCAGCCGCGACAACCAGATGGCCGCGCTGATCAACACCTATCTGCCGCGCGCCTCGACGCGCGGCGGCGGCGATCTCATCGCCAAGGGCAACGACAATCCGATCAAGACCTTGGCCAAGGTCTTTTTGCCCAAGCATGACGCGCCGACTCCGGACGCCAAGCCGGTTACGGATGACGCTGTCGTCGCCTCAGCCGACGATGACGCCCAGGATGACAACCAGCAGGTCGCCGAAGAGACGAAACCGGTGATCCAGATCAAGAAGGTGAAGACGGTTGCCGTGGCCGCGATGGCGCCGCCCGCCAAAACCGAGGAAGCCTCGGCCCAGGTCGTCACCGCTTATGCCGACCCAGCGCCCGCAGCACCGGCGATCGATCCGGTCAAGACATCGTCGGTGCCCTCCGGCTGGGTCGTTCAGGTTGCATCGTCGCCGACGAAAACCGGAGCCCAGGCGCTGCTCGAAAGGACGAGCAAGCAGGCGCCGAGGGTCCTGGCGGACGCATCGGGCTTCACGGTCGCTTTCGACAAGGACGGCACCACCTACTACCGCGCCCGTTTCGGCGGCTTCGGCTCGAAGGACGCCGCCTGGAAGGCCTGCGACGCCCTGAAGCGCAAGAAAATCTCGTGCTACGCCGTCGAGCAATAGGCGGCTGTTGAAATCTCCGGGAAAGTACCCGCGTCGAAGGAGACTAATCGTGATTGGAGAGCAGGACGTCCTTGGCTTCATTGATCCGCGCCGCCAGGACAGACGTGCCGCCGACATCGGCGTTCAGGCGCTGCATCAGGCGGCGGTGCGCCTTGCGGATATCCGCCGCGGCAGCCCCCGCTTCAAGACCAAGGACCTTGTAGGCCTCCTCCTTAGTCATGGAGCCCGCACCTGGCGCAACACCCAGCCCTTCGCCACCGTGCGGCTGCGCGTCCTTGCGCCAGACGGGAAAACGGCCGTCAAGATACGTCTCTAGGAGCTGGCGGCTCTCCATATCCGGGCTGAGCTCGCCATGAAGCTGGCGCAGGTCCGTCAGCCCCATTGCGCCCAGCATCTTGCCTTCATAACGCCCGGCCAGGACGAGCCCCTCGAGCTTGCCGCTGTCGTGGTCGAGGTCCATTTCGAGCGCGGCAGTGCGCACCGTCGAATGTTTGGAAGCGGCGGCGCGCGCCGGAGGCCGCCTCGTGCGTATCCAGCCGACCCAGGCCAGCGCCGCGAGCAAAAGCAGTCCGCCGATAAGGCTGCGGCCGAAGATCAGCATGGGCGCCCCGACCAGTCCCAGAAAAGCCGGTCCAAGCGATCTCAGACTATCGGCCATCCTTGCGGGATCAGCGCGCACAAAGAGCATGGCGGCGCCGAAAAGCACCACAAGCACCGCTGCCAAGGCGAGGATCACACCCATTGATTAGCACCGCCATACGGATGACCGAGCATAACAAATAGGATGGGACCAAGGTCCGGCGCTTGCAAGTCCCACATCGGACGAGCCGAAGGGCCAGCGGTGGGTTTGCCGGCCGGCGCGGCGCTACAGCAGGCCGAGTTCGGCGAGTTCGAGCCTGAGCTTCGGCGGCATTTCGGCGAGTGCCGCCCTGCCCTTGCCGAGATCGGCCGGTGCGTCGGCGGGCTTCAGATAACGCCAGCCCTGGAAGGCGCGGCGCGGCTGCCAGTCGGTGCGCACCACCTCAGGATCGAGCACCAGATGACAACGGCCGATGCCCTCGCCGTCGACGAAGGGCCGGATCTCGGTGATCAGTTGCCGGCACTGCACGCTGCCCTTGATCACCCAATAGAGCGAGCCGCCGTCGGTGATCTCATCGCCGCGCGTCGGCACCATGCGGGTGGTGTGCCAGTGCTCGGCCGGCTCGCCCGCACGGCGCCGCTCGTCGAGGCGGAAGGCGATCCACTCTTCGAGGTCCTCGACGCTGTCGCAACCGACGCACAGTTTGATGAGATTGAGTGACATGCCCCAAGATTTAGCCGCGAGGGTTGACGCGTCAACGCCTTGAGCGACTTCTCCACAGGGCCAGCCTGGGGTCTCGATAAGACCTCAGCACTCCACCACATTGACCGCGAGACCGCCGAGGCTGGTTTCCTTGTATTTCTCGTTCATGTCGAGGCCGGTCTGGCGCATGGTCTCGATCGCGGCGTCGAGCGGCACGAAATGCGTGCCGTCGCCCTTGATGGCCAAGGAGGCCGCCGTCACTGCCTTCACCGCGCCAAGCGCGTTGCGCTCGATGCAGGGCACCTGCACCAGGCCTCCGACAGGATCGCATGTCATACCGAGATGATGCTCGAGCGCGATCTCGGCGGCGTTCTCCACCTGCTCGGGCGTGCCGCCCATGACGGCGCAAAGCCCGGCGGCGGCCATCGCCGAAGCGGAACCCACCTCGCCCTGGCAACCGACCTCGGCGCCCGAGATCGAGGCGTTGGACTTGATGATGCCGCCGACGGCGGCGGCCGTCAGCAGGAAGTCGCGGATGCTCGGCTGGTCGGCTTCGGGATGGAAATGCAGCCAGTAGCGCAGCACTGCCGGCAGCGTGCCGGCAGCGCCATTGGTCGGCGCCGTAACCACGCGACCGCCCGCGGCGTTCTCCTCGTTGACTGCCATGGCGTAGATCGACAGCCAATCATTGGCGAGCAACGGATTTGGCCTGTTCTGCTGCCACTGTTCCTGCAATTTGTCGTGCAGCTGCCGCGCGCGGCGGCGCACCTTCAACCCGCCCGGCATTATGCCGTCCTGCGACAAGCCGCGATCGATGCAGCCCTTCATCGCGCCCCAGATCGCGTCGAGACCTTCGTCGAGCTCCTCGCGCGACATATGCTTTTCCTCGTTGGCGCGCTTCATCTCGGCGATCGAAAGCCCGCTCTTGGCCGCCATAGCCAGCATTTCGGCGGCGTTCTTGAAGGGGTACGGCACGTTCTTGCCTTCGGTCGTCACCGAGCCCTTTGCCTTCATGCGCTGCAGCTCTTCCTCGGAGACGACGAAACCGCCGCCGATCGAATAATAGATGCGTTTGAGCAGCAGCCGGTCGGAAGCATCATAGGCATAGAAGGCCATGCCGTTGGCGTGGCCGGCCAGCGGCGTCTTGCGGTCGAGCACGAGGTCCTTGGCGGGATCGAAGCGATATGTCGGATGCCCGGGCGGCGAAACTCGCTTTTCCGCGCCGATACGGGCGACGATGGCGTCGGCCTCGTCCGGATCGACCGTCTGCGGCGTCTGGCCTGCCAGGCCCAGGATGACGGCGCGGTCCGAGCCGTGGCCGATGCCGGTATAGGCAAGCGAGCCGTGCAGGCTGGCGCCGATGCGGTCAACCTTGACGCCGGCGGGCCGGGGCCAGTCGCCGGCCAGGATCTCGTCGAGGAAGCGGCGCGCGGCCGTCATCGGCCCCATCGTGTGCGAGCTCGATGGGCCGATGCCGATCTTGAACAGGTCGAAAACCGAAAGGAACACTGGGGCGTCGTCTCCTGAGGACCGCTCAAGGCTTACATATAGGAATTCCCGGGATGTTTCCGCTGTTTTGCATGGCGCGGCGCGGCGGCTGCCGACCTTGTTTGGTCCGCCAGCGACATCGCTTGCCGCCTGTCGAAGTGCCGGCACCCCTTGTGTTAAAAGCAATGGATGGGCGATTCACTTCATCTTTCGGCGGCCGATCTGGCGGCGCTGGCTTTCTTCCTGGTCGTCTGGGTTGCGCACACGCTCGCCTCGGACGGCAAGCTGGTCCGTCGCATGTCGCTGACCACGGCGATGAATGCCCAGCGCGAGGCCTGGATGCGCAATATGGCCGAGCGTGAAATCCGCATCGTTGACACCGCCATCATGGGCGGCCTGCAGCAAGGCACCGCCTTCTTCGCTTCTTCTTCTCTGATCGCGCTCGGCGGCTGCTTTGCCCTGCTCGGCGCCTCTGACCGCGTGCTTGAGGTTCTGGCCGACCTGCCCTTCGGCGCGGCCTCGTCGCGCGAAGCCTTCCAGACCAAGGTGTTCGGCCTGGTGCTTGTCCTGGCCTTCGCCTTCTTCAAATTCGGCTGGGCCTACCGCCTGTTCAACTATTGCTCGATCCTGATCGGCGCGGTGCCGACCCCGCATGGCCCGGCTTCGCGCAACCCGGTCAGCGAAACGGCGGTGTGGCGGGCGACGCGCATGAATGTGCTTGCCGGCAAGCACTTCAACTCCGGACTGCGCGCCGTCTTCTTCTCGATCGGCTATCTCGGCTGGTTCGTCGACCCGGTCGTCTTCGTGATATCGACGCTGGTGCTTCTGGCGGTGCTAGTGCGGCGCCAGTTCTTCTCGGCGGCCCGGCAAGCCGTGCTCGGTCAGCCGCCCGGCCCGGGAAAGAACTGATCGATCTTGCCGGACAGCCTGTAGGCGAAAAGCCCGATCCATTCGCGCACTGCGATGGTAGTCGCCTGCACCGAATCGACCGGATTGTCGCGGTAGAAGCCGACGCCTTCCCTGCCCGAGGTGCGATAGTCGACCGGCCACGGAACGGTCGTAAAACCCGCCTTGTCGAACAGCGCCTTGGCGCGCGGCATGTGGAAAGCCGAGGTTACCAACAGCCAGGTCTCGCCCGGCTTCGGCTCGACCAGTTTTCGCGAGAACACCGCATTCTCGTAAGTGTTGCGGGATTTATCCTCTAGGATCAGGCGATCGGCGGAAACGCCTAAGGCGCCGAGCAGCCGCGGCGCCGTGTCGGCGTCGCCCTCGCCGTCGAGAAAAAGCGAGCCGTTGCCGCCCGATACGACGACCTTCGCTTGCGGAAAGCGCCTCGCAAGGATCGCTGTCTCCACCATGCGGTCGCCGCTGCTGTTCAGCTCGTAACCGCCGCGCGCCAGATTGATGGCGCCCTCGAAGCCGCCGCCAAGCACGACGATGCCGTCGACCTTCTCGGGCAATGGCGGCTTGGGGAAGCGTTCTTCGAGCGGATTGAGCATCATCGCGCCGACCGACGTCCAGGCCGAAAGGACCAGGATCGCGATGCCGAGCACACTGCCTGCGGCCGCCAGCCGCCGGCGCCCAAACAGCGCTGCCAGCAGCCGGCAAGCAACAGGAAGATCGCCAGGTTGATCGGTTGGATGAAGAACCAGAGAATCTTGGAAAGATAGTAGAACATGCATCGCCCCTTGTCAGATGAGGGGCGACGCTACCACCACTTCTCCGGCTGGAACCTGCCCGCGGCCTGCTCGATGACGTTGGCCGTCTGGAACAGCGTTTCCTCGTCGAACGGGCGGCCGATCAGCTGCAGGCCGAGCGGCAGGCCCTTGCCGTCGAGGCCGGCCGGCACCGAAATGCCGGGAAGGCCGGCCATGTTCACCGTCACGGTGAAGATGTCATTGAGATACATCTTGACCGGATCGGAGGCCATGTCCTCGTCGGCGATGCCGAAGGCGGCCGACGGCGTCGCCGGCGTCAGGATCACATCGACGCCGGCGGCAAAGACGTTCTCGAAGTCGCGCTTGATCAGCGTGCGCACCTTCTGCGCCTGCAGATAGTAGGCGTCGTAATAGCCCGCCGACAGCACATAGGTGCCGATCATGATGCGCCGCTTGACCTCGCGGCCGAAACCGGCGGCGCGGGTCTTCTCATACATGTCGACGATATCCTTGCCGGGCACGCGCAGGCCGTAGCGCACGCCGTCATAGCGGGCGAGGTTCGACGAAGCTTCGGCGGGCGCCACGATATAGTAGGCGGGCAAGGCATATTTGGTATGCGGCAGGGAGATGTCGACGATCTCGGCGCCGGCGTCCTTCAGCCAGGCAATGCCTTTCTGCCAGAGCGCCTCGATGTCTTCCGGCATGCCGTCGACACGATACTCCTTCGGAATGCCGACCTTCATGCCCTTGATTGGCTTGCCGATCGCCGCCTCATAGTCCGGCACCGGACGGTCGACCGAGGTCGTGTCCTTCGGGTCGACGGAGGCCATCGACTTCAGCAGGATCGCGGCGTCGCGCACATCGCGCGCGATCGGCCCGGCCTGGTCGAGCGAGGAAGCGAAGGCGACGATGCCCCAGCGCGAGCAGCGCCCGTAAGTCGGCTTGATGCCGACCGTGCCGGTCAAGGCGGCTGGCTGGCGGATCGAGCCGCCGGTATCGGTGGCGGTGGCGCCGGCGCAAAGGAAGGCGGCCACCGACGAAGCCGACCCACCCGACGAGCCGCCCGGTACCAGCTGGGCGTTGTCCAAGGTCCGCGCCGTCTTCGTGCCGCCGGCGGACACAAAGCCGCCATCGCCCTGATGCGTCGTCGGCATGACGACCCTATCGACACGCGAGCGTCGCCACGGATTGATCACCGGGCCGTAATAGGAGGTCTCGTTGGACGAGCCCATGGCGAACTCATCCATGTTGAGCTTGCCGAGCATGACGGCGCCGTCGGCCCACAGATTGCTGGTCACGGTCGACTCGTAGCGCGGCTTGAAGCCGTCCAGCACGTGACTGCAGGCCTGGGTGTGGATGCCTTCGGTGGCGAACAGGTCCTTGATGCCGAGCGGAATGCCTTCCAGCGCGCCGCCCTCGCCCGTCGCCAACTTGGCATCGGAAGCCTTGGCCATGTCGCGCGCCTTGTCGGCGGTCACAGTCACATAGGCATTGAGCACGGGATTGGCGCGCTCGATCGCCGCGAGATAGGCCTCGGTGATCTCGGCCGCGGTGATCTCCTTGCCGCGCAGCTTGGCGCGGGCCTCGGAAATGGTGAGATGTGTGAGATCGCTCATCAGGCAAGGCTCTTTTCGTAAAACACCGACCACTCGGAGTCGGGATAATCCAGCACCGGTCCGCAACGCGAGAATCCGGCGCGCTCATAGACGGTCCAGGCGGCGGGGTGCCGATCGCCGGTTTCAAGGACCAAGCGCCTCAGCCCTTCCTGCCGGGCAAGCGCCTCGACACGTGCGACGATCTCGGCGCCGATCTTGCGGCCGCGATGCGAAGGCCGCGTGTACATACGCTTGACCTCGCCGACCGCATCGTCATGGCGCTTGAGCGCGCCGCAGCCGACAGCAAGGCCGTTGTCGCGAGCGATGAACACCGTCGTATCCTCGTCGGCCATCTGCTCGACGGTGAGATGATAGCAGTGCTCGGGCGGCGTCAGTTCGAGCAGCGCGGCGTTGAGTTCGGCGACCAGCGCGCGCACGTCGTCCTGCAAAGGCGTCTCGACGGCGATCTCGACAGCCACGCTCTACTCCACCACCTTCGGAACGAGGAAGAAGTTCTCGTCCGTCGCCGGCGCGTTGGCGACGATGTCGGCGGCCTTGTTGCCGTCGGTGACGGCATCCTGGCGCTTCTTCATCTCCATCGGCGTGACCGAGGTCATCGGCTCGACGCCCGAAACATCGACCTCGTTCAACTGCTCGACGAAGCCGAGAATGGCGTTCAGTTCGCCGGTCATGCGCTCGGCGTCCTCCTCGCTCACCGCTATGCGGGCAAGGTGCGCGACGCGCTTCACGGTCTGAAGATCAACGGACATGTTCTATCGCCTCGGGAAAACCAGTTCGGGCTATAGCGGCGCGGCGCTCAGCGTGCAACACGGATCATGCCGGTTCGATCGCCACGCGGTCGTTCCCCGGGCGCTTACGCGGCAATGCCACGCCCTCGCAGTGATAGTGGCTGCCACGGTTTGCCGGCCTGTCTGCAGTGTATCTTTTCCTGGCTCGGGAGCAGAGCTCTTGCGACGCAGAGAAATCTAGATCGTGATCGCCTTGCCGATGTCCGGCAGCGCCACCTTTACGCCCGAGCCTTCCATGCCGGCGACGAACTTGTCGGCGGTCTGGTCGATCATCGAGAAGGTGCCGAAATGGCAGGGAACGACCGTATCGAAGCCGAAGAAGCGGCGGCAGGCAAGGGCCGCCACGGCGCCGCCCATGGTGAAGCGGTCGCCGATCGGGACGATGCCGATCTTCGGTTCGTGCAATTCGTTGATCAGCCCCATGTCGGAGAAGATATCGGTGTCGCCCATATGGTAGAGCGTCTTGTCCTCGGGAAAATGCAGGACAAGCCCGCCCGGATTGCCGAGATAGGTGTTCGTGCCGCCTTCGCCGCCGAAGGAGGACGAGTGCAGCGCCTGGACGAAGGTCGTGGTGAAAGGGCCGCAATCGACGGTGCCGCCAATATTGCCCGGATTGATCTTGTCGCCGCTGACGCCCTGGCCGACGAGGTACATGCAGATCTCGAAATTGGCGACCAGCATGGCGCCGCTTTTCTTCAGCACTTCGACCGCGCCGCTGACATGGTCGTTGTGGCCATGAGTCAGGAGAACATGGGTCACGCCTTCCGCCGGCCCTTCCCAGCCGCCCGTCCACGATGGATTGCCGACCAGATAGGGGTCGATGAGAATGGTGGCGTCCTTGGTCTCGACGCGAAATGCCGAATGCCCGTACCAGGTAAGTTTCATGAGCGCTTTCCTCGATTTCTCCGTTGCCGGAAGATAGAACGCTAGTCGCAAATTGAAAGTGGCGCCCTCCTCCTACACGTCAAAAGGATGTGACGCCTGGATATCAGAGGAAGTCGTTGGGCATTATTTCAATCGAGGAATTGCCGGCGCGGCTTGCCGGCGGCAAGACGCTCGCCGGGCTCGATCTCGGCGACAAGACGATCGGCGTGGCGGTTTCCGATCGCGGGCTTTCCTTCGCCCATCCGCGCCCGGTCATCCTGCGCAAGAAATTTTCGCTGGATGCCGCCCAGCTTCTCGCTCAGCTCCAGAAGGACAATGTCGGCGCCGTCGTACTCGGCCTCCCGGTCAACATGGACGGCTCGGAAGGGCCCCGAGCACAAAAATCCCGCGCCTTCGTCCGCAACATGGCGCCGCTTTCCGACCTGCCCTTCGTGCTGTGGGACGAGCGGCTATCGACGGTTGCGGCCGAACGGACGCTGATCGAGATGGATTTCTCGCGCAAGAAGCGCGCCGGCAAGATCGATTCGGCGGCCGCCGCCTTTATTCTGCAGGGAGCGTTGGACCGGCTTCAGTCGCTTGGCCGAGCCGATCGGGGCTGATATCGCCGTGCCGGCGCTGCCTGATCCATTCGGCGATGTTGCGCCGGCGGCGGAAGGCCCAAAGTCCCATGAGCAGGAAAAAGTCGAAAATGCAGGTCCGCGCCACCATGCCCGGAATGATCGCCGGATCGACGCCGAGCATCTGGCCGTAGAGCTGGAAAGCGAAATCGTGCACCTGTCGGCTCAGCATCGCATAGCCGAAATTCATGTCGTTGGCCGACAGGAAGAACCATCCCCAAAAGATGGCCATCGGAGCAGCCCAGAGCGTGAATATCGTGCGCATCAGCGCCTGCCTCCAGGGTTTTCAGGGCGGCCGGATATGCGGGAAAGAAGCGAGCTGTGCGCGGCTCCTATCGCCATGCGCGAGGCGGCGCGGATATCACCCTCGGGCAAGTGCATTGCTGCAAAGGTGGAGCGGCGTTCAGCCAGCACGGCGATGTAAGAGGCAAGCAGCGCCGTCATCTGGATGGCGACGATCATGAACAGGCCGTTAATGCCTTGAACCACGCCGCCGATGAGGATCAGCGAAAGCAGGAAAGATGCCGAGATGAAGGCGATCCGGGCCACGCTCTCGCCCGCGTCCGGCCTTGCCGCCGCGTTCAGCAGCGTTTCGACGAAGGCCCAACAGAACAACACCGCGACGATCAACAACGCGATCGAAAGCGGCGCCAGCACGGCAACATTTTCAAGCCCGGGAAGCCCGTTGGCCTGGACTGAGAGGCCAAGCACGCCAAGCGCCGTCGCTATGCCGCGGCTGCCGTCCATGCAGATATAGGCAAGCAGGGCGAAAACCACCGCCCAATGCAAGGCCAGAACTGAGCTCAACACGTGCCGCATACGTTTCCCGTTGGCGGAGTTCGGGGAGGTCATGGTTAACCCTTCCCTACTCCAGCAAAGTGGAGAGTGGGCTTTGCATCGGCTCGCCGCAACGGAAACCATTTGTTAAGGTTAACAGCTATCCACAGATCGGCAATCTGCCGTTGATGCATGTCGCCCAGAAGTGCGCAGCGGTTCTGGGATAACGACATTCATCACAACAACGACTTAAGCGCGTCACCCGAATCCGTTTCGGCGCGATGCGCTCTACGGTATGATGTCGAAAAAGCGTGAAGCGGTTTTCGGATGACGTGATGCTCAATCTCTTGGTTTAGAGATTTAGAGGCGGATCAGGTCACCGGTGGATAGAGCGTGTCGATGATCATGCGCGCGTCGTGGCGCGAGTCGAGCATGCCGTAGGTGGTGCGCCACTGGCCGCCGAGCCGCGTTTCGACGAAAGCGTCGGCGATCCGCCCTGCCCCCAGCCTGCGCAGCTCCGCCGCGGCGGCCGAAAGCGCCAGCTGTTCGGTGAGCAGGCGCGCCGAGCCCTGGTCGGTCGCGGCGACCTGCATGGCGGCCTTCAGCACGCCGATGGTGCCCCGTCCGCCGGTGCCGAGATCGCGGTCGATGCCGGTCAGCACCTCCTCGAACAGGCCGGGCGCGCGGCCGAGCACGCGCAGCACGTCGAGCGCCATGACATTGCCAGAGCCCTCCCAGATCGCGTTGACCGGCGCCTCCCGGTAGTAGCGGGCAAGCGGCGCTTCCTCGACATAGCCGTTGCCGCCAAGGCATTCCATCGCCTCGTAAAGCAGCTGCGGCGCAATCTTGCAGACCCAGTATTTGACGACTGGCGTCATGGCGCGGGCAAAGGCCGCCTCGCCGCGATCGCTTGCCGCCTCGTCGAAAGAGCGCGCCAGCCGGAACGACAGCGCCGTGGCCGCGGCGACGTCGAGCGCCATGTCGGCCAGAACCCGCTGCATCAGCGGCTGGTCGATCAGGTTGGAGCCGAACACCTGCCGATGACGCGTGTGATGGACGGCCTCGGAGAGGCCCGCCCGCATCAGCGCCGACGAAGCGACCGCGCAGTCGAGCCTGGTCAGCGTCACCATATCCATGATCGTCTTCACGCCCGCGCCCGGGTCGCCGACCATCTCGCCGATCGCGTTGACAAACTCCACCTCCGACGAGGCGTTCGAGCGGTTGCCGAGCTTGTCCTTCAGCCGCTGGAAGCGGAAGCCGTTGCCGGAACCGTCGCCCAGGATGCGCGGCACGAGGAAACAGGACAGCCCCTCCGGAACCTGTCCGAGCACCAGGAAGGCATCCGACATCGGCGCCGACATGAACCATTTGTGGCCGGTCAACCGGTAAAAACCACTGCCGGTTCGCTCCGCTCTGGTGGTGTTGGCGCGCACATCGGTGCCGCCCTGCTTCTCGGTCATGCCCATGCCGAGCGTCAGCCCGGTCTTCTGCACGGGAGGCTTCTGCGCCTGGTCGTATTTGCGCGTCGTCACGCGCGGCGCCCATTCGCGGAAAAGCTTCGGGCTTGCCATCAAGGCCGCCAGCGAAGCGCTGGTCATGGTAATGGGGCAAAGATGCCCCGTCTCGAGCTCAGCGGTCAGGTAGAAGCGTGCCGCCCTCACCTGATGGCGGCGGCCGATCTCGGCATCGCCGTTTTCCCATACCGAAGAATGCAGGCCGCCGGCGATCGCGCGGCGCATCAAGGCATGATAGGCCGGATGATATTCGACAAGATCGAGGCGGCGGCCCTGGCGGTCATGGGTGCGCAATTTCGGCGTGTCGGTGTTGGCGAGGCGGGCGAGTTCCTGCGCTTCCTGCGTCATCACGAACCGGCCAAGCCCATCGAGATCCTTGCGCACGGGGTCGGAAAAACGCTCGGCCAGCTGGATGAGCAACGGATCGCCCCGCCATGCATTGCCGCCTGCCAATGGCGGCGGCTGGTTGATCACCTCGTCGGTCACGCCCAATCCTTCAGTTGCCCAATCCTTCAGTTGGCCGAGAGGTTCTTACCATTTCCAAGCCCGCGGTCGCGAATCCGAAGCCACTGGGCCTTATAGCCCAAGCCACGGAAGGCGCGCGACGAAAATACCGGGGAGAACGCCCGCGATCCAAAGCTGGCGCTTGCGGCAGGCCGGACCGCACCCTATAGCAGCGCCTTGAGATGACCGACGCTTCGTCCCTGCCGCTCTTCCCCCACCGCCATCTTCTGGGCATCCGCGATCTTTCCCCCGCCGATATCGAGCTGTTGCTTGATCGGGCGGACCAGGCCGTGGCGATCTCGCGGCAATCGGAAAAGAAGACCTCGACGCTGCGCGGCCGCACCCAAATCAACCTGTTCTACGAGGCATCGACCCGCACGCAATCCTCCTTCGAACTCGCCGGCAAGCGTCTCGGAGCCGACGTCATGAACATGTCGGTGGCAAGCTCCTCGGTGAAGAAGGGCGAGACGCTAATCGATACGGCCATAACCCTCAACGCCATGCGCCCCGACATCCTGATCATCCGCCACCAATCGGCTGGCGCAGCTGCCCTGCTCGCCCAGAAGGTCGGCTGCTCGGTGGTCAATGCCGGCGACGGCGCGCACGAGCACCCGACGCAGGCGTTGCTCGACGCGCTGACCATCCGCCGCGCCAAGGGACCGCTGTCGAAGCTGATCGTGGCGATCTGCGGCGACATCCTGCATTCCCGCGTCGCCCGCTCCAACATCATGCTTCTGAACGCGCTTGGCGCGCAGGTGCGCGTCGTCGCGCCCTCGACATTGCTGCCGTCCGGCATCGACAGGATGGGCGTGATCGTGTCGCGCTCGATGGCCGAAGGCCTCAAGGACGCCGACGTGGTCATGATGCTGCGCCTGCAGCGCGAGCGCATGGAAGGCGCTTTCGTGCCGTCGGTCCGCGAATATTTCCGCTATTTCGGCCTTGATGCCGAGAAGCTGAAAGCTGCCAAGGACGATGCGCTTGTCATGCATCCCGGCCCGATGAACCGCGGCGTCGAGATCGCCTCCGAGATCGCCGACGGACCGCAAAGCGTCATCCAGGAACAGGTCGAGATGGGGGTCGCCGTGCGCATGGCGGTGATGGAGGCGCTGCTTGATCCGCGCCGCAACCATGAAGGGCGCGGCGCATGAGCGTGACCGTCTTCAGCAAGGCGCACATTGTCGACCCCTCGCGCGGCGTGGACGAGATCGGCAGCGTCATAGTCGACGGCCGCAAAATCGTCGCTGCCGGGAAAGCCGCGTTGAACCAGGGCGTGCCGGAAGGCGCCGCCGTCGTCGACTGCGCCGGCAAGACGATCATTCCAGGCCTTGTCGACGCGCGCGTCTTCATCGGCGAGCCAGGCGGCGAGCATCGCGAAACCATCGCTTCGGCAAGCGTCGCCGCGGCGGCGGGGGGCGTCACCTCCATCGTCATGATGCCGGACACCGATCCGGTGATCGACAATGTCGCGCTGGTCGAATTCGTGCTGCGCACGGCACGCGACACCGCTAGCGTCAACATCTTCCCGTCGGCAGCGATCACCAAGGGCCTCGAAGGCCGCGAGATGACCGAGTTCGGCCTGCTGCGCGAGGCCGGCGCCGTCGCCTACACCGACGGCCGCCACACGATCGCCAATGCGCTGGTGATGCGCCGCGCGCTGACCTACGCCCGCGATTTCGGCAGCGTCATCGCGCACGAAACGCAAGATGCCAACCTCGCCTCGTCCGGCGTGATGAACGAAGGGCTCTATGCGAGCTGGCTCGGCCTGTCGGGCATTCCGCGTGAGGCGGAGCTGATTCCGCTGGAACGCGACCTGGCTTTGGTCCGGCTGACCGGCGGCGCCTACCACGCGGCAAAAATCTCGTCGGCGATGGCGGCCGGCGCGGTAAACCGTGCCAAGACCGAGGGCGCCAATGTCACAGCCGGCGTCGCTATCCATAATCTGTCGCTCAACGAGAACGATGTCGGCGAATACCGCACCTTCTTCCGGCTGACCCCGCCCCTGCGCGCCGAGGACGACCGGCTGGCGATGATCGAGGCGATCAAGGACGGCACGATCGACATCGTCGTCTCCTCGCACGATCCGCAGGACGTCGACACCAAGCGCCTGCCCTTCGCCGACGCCGCTGCCGGCGCCATCGGGCTGGAGACGTTGCTGGGCGCGGCGCTTCGGCTTTACCACAATGGCGACGTGCCGCTGTTGAGGCTGATCGAGACGCTGTCCACGGCGCCGGCCAGACTGTTCGGCCTGCCGGGCGGCACGCTGAAGCCGGGGGCGCCGGCCGATCTCGCGGTCGTCGATCTGGACGAGCCGTGGATCGTCAGCGAAAGCGGTCTGCGCTCGCGCTCGAAGAACACCTGTTTCGAGGGCGCGCGTCTGCAGGGCACGGTCCTGCAAACGGTGGTGGCGGGCCGCACGGTGTTTTCCGCATAAGCCACCGCATCGCTTAAGCCCTGCTCAGCCTGCCCGGCATAGACTTGCTTGGCGAACCCTCCCGACTCTACCATTATGATAAATTCACGCCCAAGCAGGGCCAGCGCTTGCAAACTATGGTTGCATCGCGCACAGTGTATCAATCATAGGAAGAGCAACCGGGCGGCAGGAAATATGGGGGAAACAATGGGTTACGTGATCGCGCTCGTCTTCGGCTATCTGCTCGGCTCGATCCCGTTCGGGCTCCTGATCACCCGTGCGGCCGGGCTCGGCGACGTGCGCCAGATCGGCTCCGGCAACATCGGCGCGACCAATGTGCTGAGGACGGGTAACAAGGGCCTTGCTGCCGCCACTCTGCTGCTCGATGCGCTGAAAGGCACTGCCGCGGTGCTGATCGCCGGACATTTTTCGCCGGACTTCGGACTGTTGGCCGGTTTCGGTGCCTTTCTCGGCCACCTCTTCCCGGTCTGGCTCGGCTTCAAGGGCGGCAAGGGTGTCGCCACCTATCTCGGCGTGCTGCTTGGCCTTGCCTGGCAAGGCATGCTTGTCTTCGCCGTCGTCTGGCTCGCGATGGCCTTCCTGTTCCGCTATTCCTCGTTGGCGGCATTGGCGGCCGCGGTGGTCGTGCCGATCGCGCTCTATGTCACAAACACACCGCAGATCGCCGGCCTGTTCGCGGCGATGAGCCTGATCGTCATCGTCAAGCATCGAGCAAACATCTCGCGGCTGCTCGCCGGCACCGAGGGCAAGATTGGGGCGAAGGGATGAGCGCCCTGGCTGCCGGCCCGCGTCTCAGCGATCGGCAGCGGCTTGCCTGGCTTCGCCTGATCCGCACGCCCAATGTCGGCCCGGCCTCGTTTCGCGAGCTGATCAACCGCTTCGGCTCGGCCGAAGCCGCGCTTGAAATGCTGCCCGAATTGATGATCTCCGGCGGCGCCAATCGCATCGTCCGCATCCCCTCCATCGCCGAGGCCGAAGCCGAGCTGGAGGCCGCGCGGCGCGCCGGCGCCCGCTTCGTCGGCGTCGGCGAGGCCGATTATCCGCCCCTGCTGAAGACTCTCGACAACCCGCCGCCGTTGCTGGCGGTAAAAGGCGAAGGCGCGGTCTTCCGCTTGCCGGCGGTGGCGATTGTCGGCGCTCGCAATGCCTCGCTGGCCGGCATCAAGATGGCGCGCATGCTGGCGGCCGATCTCGGCCGAGACGGCTACGCCATCGTTTCCGGCCTGGCGCGCGGCATCGACACGGCCGCGCACAAAGGCAGCGTTTCGACCGGCACAGTCGGCGTGCTGGCCGGCGGGCTCGATGTCCCCTACCCGCCCGAGAATGCCGGCCTTTGCGATGAGATCGCCGATCGCGGCGGCGCCATTGTTTCCGAGATGCCCTTCGGGTGGCAGCCGCGCTCCCAGGATTTCCCACGCCGCAACCGCCTGGTCGCAGGGATGGCGCTTGGACTGGTGGTGGTTGAGGCGGCGCAGCGCTCCGGCTCACTGATCAGCGCGCGCCTTGCCAACGAAATGGGCCGGCTGGTCTTCGCCGTGCCGGGCTCGCCGCTCGATCCGCGCGCTGCCGGCTGCAACGCGCTGCTCAAGGACGGCGTCACGCTGGTCACTGAAGCCGCCGATATCCTTAGCGCGCTGGCGCCGCTTGCCGGCGCCCGGCTTCCAAGAACCGCCCCACTTGCCGAGGCGCCCGACATATCAGCCATGCCGCCGCCAGGCGAAAACGACCGCGCCGATGTGCTGGAAGCGCTCGGGCCTACGCCGATCGCGGTGGACGACATTATCCGCCACACCGGCATGAGTGCAGCGCAGATATCGATGGTGCTGCTTGAACTCGACCTTGCGGGACGACTTGAGCGTCACGCCGGCGGGAATGTGTCGCTGATCGCGTGACCTGCGGGCTTCAGTTCCGGGTTTGGATCCTCCTATCGGAACAAATATTTCGACACTTCCGGATTGCCGCGGCGCCACATCACATTGTCGAGGAAATAGTGGTGCACGTTGATGAAGATCAGCACGATGAAGAAGAACAGCGACGAACCGAGCACCTGCACGTCGTAGGGAACCAGGGCGGTCAGCACGAACGGGATCAGCCAGAAGCCGAGATAGCCGAGCGCCCCACCCCCGATGATGAATCCCAGCACCCGCAACCTATAGCGGGGCCCGAGCACAGATAGCATCTTCGGCTCCGGATCCCGCGCGGCATCCGAGACATCACGCTCGACATTGGTTTGATAGCGCCACACCACGGCCAGATATTGCAGCGAGTGCAGCGCCGGCACCACGAGCAGCCAGAGCGGGTTAATCCTGGCGATCAGGATCCAGAGATAGAGCGAGGCGACATAGGCCACGATGCCGTTGTAAGGCAGTCCCCCGCCATTCCTTCGCCAGCGGCTGACCAGCATGAAAAGCGTGGCCGCCGTCGATCCAACGGCCGCCAGCACGGCGATGTCGATAACCCAGGACGGCGCCGCGAAGGTGTAATATTGAAGGCCGTAATATTGCCCCTGCGTCACGGCCGTATTCGTCTGCAGCCAGGCCAGGATCCACACCGCATAGCTGTTGACGAGCAGCACCTTCTTGTCCCGGTCGTCGAAGAATTTGCGCTTCAGGACGGCGTCGACCATCAGCATGCCGTAGCCTTGCTTGACGTAGTGCCAGCCGACGAAGAAGAACATTGCGTTGGCCGCAAAGCCGAGCAGCCGCGTGTTCGACGTCGCCGCGCCATAGGCGAAGAACAGGGTCATGACCACTGGCACGATGACGCCGGCGAAAATGTAGCGGAGCTGCAGGCTTCTGTCGTAGCCCTCGCCACGCGCCTTGCGGCCGAAATTGCGGTAGAAAATCTGGTAGGAGTGGGCGAAATGCGGATAGTTCACCAGATAGGCCACGACGACCATCGTCGCGGCCAATGAGCCTTCATACTCGCGCGGCACCAGGAACAGCAGTGGCAGGATCAGAAACGCGCTGCCGCCGAGCATCAGGAAATCGGCGACCGGGCCGAAAAGATATCTGCCCGGCGGCGTCGCCGCCTTGGGCGCCTGTGAATCAACCGAAAGGTCAAGTGCCATCCTGGAGCCTCCCTCGGAGGCGCCGAGTTTAACCACGACCCCATCCAGGGACAAGGCAACGCGGCAGGATCTCTCTTGCCTTCGGGCAAGTCACCCCGTCACGCTGAGGCGTTCGAAGCGATCTTCATTAGCCGCTTTCTGGCCTCCGCCACTCGCTTCTTCTCCGACCTTATGCGGTCGCACAGCGCGAGATTGATCCCGACGCCACATTCTTCATCCAGCATTTCTTTTGCATGATTGAGCGAAGTTTCTGCGCGCTTGACGCGCAGCCTGGCCCTGGCCAGTTCCAAGTTCAGTACGTCCACTGTATCCGCATCCCAGATTGCGGTCCCTTCAACAGGGAAACAGCCGCGCGCAAGCTTTTGTTCCGATTGCCGGAGACAAATGTGCTGCTTCGATCGCCCCGGACATGGAAGCGCCCGTAGGTCGGATCTCGCATCTATTTGGATGTTAAAGTTTTGGTGAGCGCGATGGGATTCGAACCCATGACCTACTGATTAAAAGTCAGTTGCTCTACCGGCTGAGCTACGCGCTCCCGTGGGCTCGGAACGCCGCCCTCGAAATTGCGCGGAACATAGGGAGAGTGCCGCGGCCGGTCAACCGGAAAAAGACGGGCTTCCAAGGCGGGTTTCTTGAACGGATTCGAAGGGGCGCCGAGGGTGAACGGCTTTCGATGCCTGCGCCAATGGCCCGGCTTGGGGCTGCTTCAGAAAGCCCTACAATAACAATGGGCTGAAACAATGGGCTGATGGTGGAACGGGAACCATTGCAATCCGGGTCCGTTTCGCAAAATAGGACGTCCCCACCAACCATCGAGGAGAAGATCAATGAACAAGATCGCATCCGGCCTGTTGGCAGCCGCTCTCTCGGCGTCGTTCGTCGCGGCGGAGATGGTGCCGGTCAACGCTCAGCCAGCTTATGTACCGCAACCCCAGGGCCTGTCGTCGGATCTTCAGACCGTGCAGTATCGGGACTGGAGAAGGCACCGCAGCTTCAACCGCGATTTCTCGCGTCGTGGTGACGCTGTCTACTGGAACGGCCATCGCGGCTATCGTGAGTATCGCCGCGGCTATCGCCGGCATGGCGACTATTGGTTCCCGCTGGCAGCTTTCGCCACCGGCGCGCTGATCACCGGCGCCATCGTTAACAGTGAGAACAACCGCATCTATCGCGGCAACGCGCACGTGCAGTGGTGCTACGACCGCTACCGCTCCTATCGCGCCTCGGACAACACCTTCCAGCCTAACAAAGGCCCGCGTCAGCAGTGCGTTTCGCCCTACTGACGGCCTCCAGTCAGTACCCAGGGCCGTTGACTGAGCCCGTGCCTCGAGAGGCACGGGCTCTCTCGTTCCGATGTTAGCGAGAGCTCAACGTCCTGCGCACCGCGTCGCGCCATCCGGCCAGTTTCGCACCGCGCGTTGCGGCGTCCATCTGCGGCTCGAAGCACCGCTCCAGCGCCCAGCTCTTGGCGAATTCTTTCGCTTTCGGCCAGACACCGGCCTTCGACCCGGCAAGCCAGGCCGCGCCCAGCGCCGTCGTCTCCAGGATCGTCGGACGGTCGACCGGTGCGTCGAGAATGTCGGCGAGCCGCTGCATGGTCCAGTCGGATGCCACCATGCCGCCGTCGACGCGAAGCACCGTCTTGGCCGAGGCGCCTTTCCAGTCCTTGCGCATGGCGTCGAGCAGGTCGCGCGTCTGGAAGGCGACCGATTCCAGTGCCCCGCGGGCGAACTCGGCCGGGCCCGAATTGCGGGTCAACCCGAAGATCGCGCCGCGCGCATCCGCGTCCCAATGCGGCGCGCCGAGGCCGACGAAGGCCGGCACCAGATAGACCTGTTGCGCAGGGTCGGCGGCCGCAGCCAATACTCCGCTCTGCTCGGCCTTGCCGATCACCTTGATGCCGTCGCGCAGCCACTGCACGGCTGCGCCCGCGATGAAGATCGAGCCTTCCAGCGCGTAGGTTGTCTTGCCGTTGAGCCGATAGGCGATGGTGGTCAAAAGCCGGTTCTTCGAACGCACCAGATCGGCGCCGGTGTTGAGCAGCGCGAAGCAGCCGGTGCCGTAGGTGGATTTCATCATGCCGGGCTCGAAGCAGGCCTGGCCGATGGTCGCCGCATGCTGGTCGCCGGCCACCCCGAGGATCCGCATCTCGGCCCCGAAAAGGCTCTTCTCGGTGACGCCGAAATCGTCGGCGCAGTCCTTCACCTGCGGCAGGATCGCGGCCGGAATCTTCAGGATCGAAAGCAGCTCGTCGTCCCAGATATTCTTCTCGATGTTGTAGACCAGCGTGCGCGAGGCATTTGTCGCGTCGGTGGCGTGCATTTGGCCGCCGGTCAGCCGCCAGATGAGAAAGCTGTCGATGGTGCCGGCAAGCAGTTCGCCCCTCTCGGCGCGCCTTCTGGCACCCTTCACCTTGTCCAGCATCCAGGCGATCTTGGTACCGGAGAAATAGGGGTCGAGCAGCAGGCCGGTCTTCTTCGTGAATGTCTTCTCCAGCCCCTGCTTCTTCAGCTTCTGGCAGAGCGGCGCGGTGCGCCTGTCCTGCCAGACGATCGCGTTATGGATCGGCTTGCCGGTCGCCTTGTCCCAGATCACCACGGTCTCACGCTGGTTGGTGATGCCGATCGCGGCCACATCCGATGCCGTGCGGCCGGCGGCCTTCAACGCCGCTTTCACTGTGGCGAGAACGCTTGCCCAGATGTCTTCCGGGTCATGTTCGACCCAGCCGGAAGCCGGATAATGCTGCGCGAATTCCTGCTGGCCGATGCCGGCGACTTTCATCTTGTCGTCGAACAGTATCGCCCTGGTCGAGGTCGTTCCCTGATCGATGGCCAGCACAAAACCGCTCATTCCGCATCCCTCCGCTTCTCATGCAACAGGGGAGACGGCAAAGCCGCCTCCCCTGCACTTCCTACATGGGCAAGCACGCCCGCGTCATGCAGTTACTGCTGCTGCCAGCTCTTCACCAGTTCGTCGTAGTTGATGGTGACCGGCTTTTCCTTTTCGTTCTCGATCTTCAACTGAGGAGCGAGATTGCCTTTCTTGACCGCGTCGGCGTTCCAGTAGGCAAGATCGTGCTCTTCGGCCATCTTCGGGCCGATGTCGCCCTGGACGCCCGACTTCTCGATGCGGCTCATGACCTTTTCCTGCTCGGCGCAGAGCGAGTCCATCGCTTCCTGGGCCGACTTGGCGCCGGAAGAGGCATCGCCGATCGCTTGCCACCAGAGCTGCGCCAGCTTCGGATAATCAGGCACGTTGGTGCCGGTC
Organism: Mesorhizobium sp. CA6; assembly: GCF_020165035.1. Taxonomy (NCBI): domain Bacteria; kingdom Pseudomonadati; phylum Pseudomonadota; class Alphaproteobacteria; order Hyphomicrobiales; family Phyllobacteriaceae; genus Mesorhizobium; species Mesorhizobium sp. CA6. The sequence continues at coordinate 198,827 of NZ_JAIUHI010000012.1, forward strand.
GGCGACCACTGGACGCGGGCGGGCGAGCGATAGAACTCGATCAGGCCGCCGAGCTTCGGAGCGCGCTCGGTGAAGCTCTTGTCGTGGATCGTGCTCTCGCGGATGAAGGTCAAGCCGACATGGCTCTTCTTCACGTCGACCGTCTTCGAGGTGACGAACTGCGCGTAGAGCCAGGCGGCCTTGGCGCGATCGTCAGGCGTCGACTTCATCAGTGTCCAGGAACCCACGTCCTGGTAACCGAGCTTCATGCCGTCCTTCCAGTAGACGCCGTGCGGCGACGGCGCCATGCGCCACTTCGGCGTGCCGTCGTCGTTCAGCACCGCCTTGGCGCCGGCGTCGACCATCGAAGCGGTGAAGGCGGTGTACCAGAAGATCTGCTGCGCGACCCCGCCCTGCGCCGGCACCGGGCCGGATTCGGAGAAGGTCATGCCCTGGGCTTCCGCCGGAGCGTAGGCCTTCAGCCAGTCGAGATATTTCTGGATCGAGTAGACCGCGGCCGGGCCGTTGGTATCGCCGCCACGCGCCGTGCAGGAGCCGACAGGACGCGATTTCTCGTCGACCTTGATGCCCCATTCGTCGACGGGCAGGCCGTTCGGAATGCCCTTGTCGCCATTGCCGGCCATGGACAGCCAGGCGTCCGTGAACCGCCAGCCGAGCGACGGGTCCTTCTTGCCGTAGTCCATATGGCCGTAGACCTTCTTGCCGTCGATCTCGCGGCCGGTGAAGAACTGGGCGATGTCCTCATAAGCCGACCAGTTGACGGGAACGCCTAGGTCGTAGCCGTATTTGGCCTTGAAGTCGGCTTTGTTCTTCTCGTCGTTGAACCAGTCGTAGCGGAACCAGTAGAGGTTCGCGAACTGCTGGTCGGGGAGCTGATAGAGCTTCTTGTCGGGCGCCGTCGTGAACGAGGTGCCGATGAAGTCCTTCAGGTCGAGGTTCGGATTGGTGACGTCCTTGCCTTCATTCGCCATCCAGTCGGTCAGGTTGCGCACCTGCTGGTAGCGCCAATGCGTGCCGATCAGGTCGGAGTCGTTGACCCAGCCGTCATAGAGGTTCTGGCCGGTCTGCATCTGGGTCTGGATCTTCTCGACGACGTCGCCCTCCTGGATGACGTCATGTGTGACCTTGATGCCGGTGATGGCAGAGAAGGCCGGTGCCAGCACCTGTGACTCGTATTGGTGCGTGGCGATGGTTTCCGAAACGACCTTGATGTCCATGCCGGCGAACGGCTTGGCTGCGTCGATGAACCACTGCATTTCCTTTTCCTGGTCGGCGCGTGAAAGCGTCGACAGGTCGCCTATCTCCTTGTCGAGAAAGGCTTTTGCCTCGTCCATACCGGCATAGGCATGGCCCGCTCCCAGCAAAAGGACAAGGGCTGTCGTCGATGTTAGAAATTGCCGTCGCATGTGTCTCCTCCAGTCTTAAGTTGCAAGTGCGATCCGGGCGGCCGCCAGCACGCGACCGGTCCGACTATTCCCCCTCTATACGTATCGGAACACGCCAACGGCGTAGACCACGGAGAGAGCGAGAGCCCACCACAGGTTGGGTCCAACCAGACCCAGCCAAGCGAGATGGATAAATGCGCTGCCAAGCAGCGACAGGAACAAACGATCGCCGCGCGTCGTCTCGAAGCGCAGCACCCCGATGCGCGGATGACCGCCGGGCGAGGCATATTCCCAGACGCCCATGCCAAAGAGCATCAGCACAATGACAATGAAGAAGGCCGCCGTCGGCCACGTCCACGCCATCCAGGAGAAGTCGAGATTCATGGCTTTAGACCCTCCCCAGGGCAAAGCCCTTGGCGATATAATTTCGCACGAACCAGATAACCAAGGCGCCGGGGATCAGCGTCAGCACGCCGGCGGCGGCGAGCAGACCCCAATCCATGCCGGCGGCAGAGACCGTGCGGGTCATGGTGGCGGCGATCGGCTTCGCGTCCGTCGTGGTCAGCGTGCGCGCGATCAAGAGCTCCACCCACGAGAACATGAAGCAGAAGAAGCAGGCGACGCCGATGCCGCTCGCGATCAGCGGCATGAAAATCTTCAGAAAGAAGCGCGGGAAGGAATAGCCGTCGATATAGGCGGTCTCGTCTATCTCCTTCGGCACGCCGGACATGAAGCCTTCGAGGATCCACACCGCGAGCGGCACGTTGAACAGGCAGTGCGCCAGCGCCACGGCGATATGGGTGTCGATCAGGCCGAACGCCGAATAGAGCTGGAAGAACGGCAGCGCGAACACCGCGGGCGGCGCCATGCGGTTGGTCAAAAGCCAGAAGAACAAATGCTTGTCGCCGAGGAAGCGGTAACGCGAGAAGGCGTAGGCCGCCGGCAGCGCCACCGCCACCGATATCACCATGTTCATCACCACATAGGTGATCGAATTGATGTAGCCCGAATACCACGAAGGGTCGGTGAAGATGGTGCGATAGTTCGCCAGTGTCGGATTATGCGGAAACAGCGTCAGCGACGACACGATCTCCGCATTGGTCTTGAAGCTCATGTTGATGAGCCAGTAGATCGGTAGCAGGATAACGATAATGTAGACCGTCGGCACGATCCACCACCAGCGCGATTCCTCGCCGCGGCGGCGCATCAGCTTCGCCACCTCGTCCTGCGACAGCGTGCTGCCCACTTCGGTGACCGCCGTCTCGCTCACGCGCGTCGTTTCGTTGGCACCCACCATCTCAGCGCTCCGCGTCGTAGTTGGTCATCACGGTGTAGAACACCCATGACAACAACAGGATGATCAGGAAGTAGACCAGCGACATCGCCGCCGCCGGGCCGAGGTCGAACTGGCCGAGCGCCGTCTTGACCAGGTCAATCGATAGAAAGGTGGTCGAATTGCCGGGACCGCCGCCGGTGACGACGAAGGGCTCGGTATAGATCATGAAACTGTCCATGAAGCGCAACAGGACGGCGATCAGCAACACGCGCTGCATCTTGGGCAGCTGGATGTACCGGAACACAGCCCAGCGCGACGCGCCGTCGATCTTGGCCGCCTGGTAGAAGGCGTCGGGAATCGAGACCAAGCCGGCATAGCAAAGCAGCACGACCAGGCTGGTCCAGTGCCAGACATCCATGATGATGACGGTTACCCAGGCATCGATCGGATCCTGGACGTAGTTGTAGTCGATACCGAGCGCATTGATGTAATAGCCGAGCAGGCCGATGTCGTTGCGGCCGAACACCTGCCAGATCGTGCCGACGACGTTCCACGGAATGAGCAGCGGCAGCGCCATCAGCACCAGGCAGACCGGCACGCCCCAGCCCTTCTTCGGCATGTTGAGCGCGATGAAGATGCCGAGCGGCACCTCGATCGCCAGGATGATGAAGGAGAAGATCAGGTTGCGCACCATCGCTTCCCAGAAGCGGTCGGAGTGCAGCAGCTCCTCGAACCATTCGGTGCCGGCCCAGAAGAAGACGTTGTTGCCGAACGTGTCCTGCACCGAATAGTTGACGACCGTCATCAGCGGGATGACGGCCGAGAACGCCACCAGCACCAGCACCGGCAGGACAAGGAACCAGGCCTTGTTGTTCCAGGTCTTGTCCATCTATGCCCCCATCTCGACGCGCCAGGAATCGGCATAGATGTTGATGCCGGCCGGATCGAAGCGGACTTTCGGTTCGGCCGGCACCTCGTCGTCCTCGCCGATCACCGCGGCGATCTCCCTGCCCTCGAGATTGGCGCGAACCACCTTGTGGCGGCCGACGTCCTCGACCTTGCTGACCTGCACCGTCATGCCCTCGCGGCCCAGCCGCACATATTCGGGACGGATGCCGAGCTCGACGGCGCCGGCTTCAGCCTTGGGCACGCCCGGCAATTCAATGCGCTGGGCGCCGAGCTTCGCCGTCCTGCCTTCCAGCGCAACCGGCAGCACGTTCATGCCCGGCGAGCCGATGAAATAGCCGACGAAGGTGTGGCGCGGACGCTCGAAAAGTTCGGCAGGCGTGCCGATCTGCACGATCTCGCCGTCATACATGACCACGACGCGGTCGGCGAAAGTCAGCGCTTCGGTCTGGTCATGCGTGACATAAACCATGGTGTAGCCGAAGCGGCGGTGCAGTTGCTTCAACTGCGAGCGCAGCACCCACTTCATATGCGGGTCGATCACCGTCAGCGGTTCGTCGAACAGAATGGCGTTGACGTCGGAACGCACCAGGCCCCGTCCAAGCGAGATCTTCTGCTTCTGGTCTGCGGTGAGCCGGCGCGCCTTCCTGTTCGCCATCGATGCGAGATCGATCATGTCGAGCGTCTCGCGCACCTTGCGGTCGACATCGGCTTCCGGCACGCGCCGGTTGCGCAGCGGGAAGGCCAGATTGTCGTAGACGGTCATGGTGTCGTAAATGACCGGGAACTGGAACACCTGCGCGATATTGCGCTCCTGCGTCGACAGCCTGGTCACGTCCCGGCCATTGAACAGCAACTTGCCATGCGAGGGGTGCAGCAGTCCCGAAATGATGTTGAGCAAGGTGGTCTTGCCGCAGCCCGAAGGCCCGAGCAGCGCGTAGGCGCCGCCATCCTCGAAAGTGTGGTGCACTTCCTTCAGAGCGAAGTCGGAATCCTTCTGCGGGTTGGGCAGGTAGGAATGGCGGATGTGGTTGACCTCGATGCGCGCCATCGTTTTCTCCTCAGGCCGCCAGCTTCGACGCCGTCACGGCGCGGCCGTTATGGTCGAACACCATGATGTGGCGCGGGTCGATGAACACCTCGACCTCGTCGTCCGTCTCGAAATCGAGAATACCATGCGCAAGCATCACCCAGCGCGCATCGGCGAAATCGAGATGGACGAAGCTTTCCGAGCCGGTGATCTCCGTGATGGTGACCTTGGCCCGCACCGGCACGGCGCCGGCGTTCGGCCGCTCCAGCGACAAATGATGCGGCTGGAAGCCGATCGTGTAGCTGGCGTCCGCAATGCCGGCGAGTTCCGTCGGCACCGGCAGCTTGACGCCGCCTTCGAGCAGGAAATCCGACCCCTTCTTGGAGAGCACGATGGTGTTGAGCGGCGGATCGGCGAAGGTCCGCGCCGTCACCAGGTCGATGGGCTTGCGGAATACTTCGACCGTCGGGCCAAATTGCGTGACGCGGCCTTCCGAGAGCGTAGCCGTATTGCCGCCGAGGAGCAGCGCCTCGTGCGGCTCGGTCGTCGCATAAACGAAGATCGTGCCGGCTGCGGCGAAGATCTTCGGCAATTCGGCCCGCAATTCCTCGCGCAGCTTGTAATCGAGATTGGCCAAAGGCTCGTCGAGCAACACCAGACTGGCATTCTTGACGATGGCGCGGGCAAGCGCGGTGCGTTGCTGCTGGCCGCCGGACAGGCTGAGCGGCGTACGGTCGAGATAAGGCGTGAGCTTCAAGAGAGCCGCGGCGTTGCGCACCTCCTTGTCGATCATGGCCTGCTCGACGCCGGCGACCCGCAGCGGCGAGGCGATGTTCTCGTAGACGGTCATCGCCGGATAGTTGATGAACTGCTGGTAGACCATGGCGACGTTGCGCTTCTGCACCTTCTGTCCGGTGACGTCCTTGCCATCGAACCAGACCGAGCCGGAAGTCGGCGCGTCGAGGCCAGCCATCAGCCGCATCAGGCTGGTCTTGCCGGAGAGCGTCGGCCCAAGCAGGACATTCAGCGAGCCGTGCTGAAGCGTCAGCGACACGTCGCGGATGTGCTCCTGCGCGCCGACGGTCTTCGTCACGTTCCTCAATTCCAGCATCACGCCTCCTCCCAGGCCTTACGCATCAGCGGCCGATCCTTATTCCGCCGCCGCGACATGGCGGCTGCTCAGTCCGCGCATGAATTCTTCCAATGCCGCCGTCTGCTCGCGGCTGAAATGCAGGCCGCGCTTGGTGCGGCGCCACAACACGTCCTCGGCGGTGACCGCCCATTCATTTTCGGCCAGATAGCGAACTTCCGCCTCGAAAAGGTCGGCGCCGAAATTGCGGCCGAGATCGGCATTCGACTTGGCGAGCCCGAGCAGCCTTTCCGCCCGCGTGCCGTAGAGCCGGGTGAAGCGGCGCGCCAGCCGCTGGTCGAGGAACGGATAGGCGCTCTTCAGCCTGGCAACCTGGGCATCGAAGCCGGTCGCGGCGAAATCGCCGCCAGGCAGCGGCGCATCATGCGTCCACGGCCTGCCGCGCTTGCCGAGAAAACCTTCGATCTTCTCCAACATCGATTCCGCCAGCCGGCGGAAGGTGGTGATCTTGCCGCCGAAAGCGTTGAGCAAGGGGGCAGCACCCTCCCCGCCATCGGCCTTCAGCACATAGTCGCGCGTTGCTTCCTGCGCCTTCGAAGCGCCGTCGTCATAGAGCGGGCGCACCGCCGAATAGGTCCAGACGATATCGGACCGCTTCACCGGCTGCGCGAAATATTCGCTTGCCGCAGCGCACAGATAGTCGATCTCGGCGTCGGAGATCTTCACCTCATGCGGATCGCCCGGATAGTCGCGATCGGTGGTGCCGATCAGCGTGAATTCTTCCTCGTAAGGAATGGCGAAGATGATGCGGCCATCCTTGTTCTGGAAGAAATAGGCGCGCGGATCGTCGAACTTCTTTCCGACTACGATATGGCTGCCCTGGACGAGGCGGACATTGTGGACGTCGTTCTGGCCGACGGCAGCCGAGAGCACATGATCGACCCAGGGGCCGGCAGCGTTGACGAGAAGCCGCGCGCGGACCTCTTCGGTATCACCGGTGAGCACATTCTGCACTTTCACGGCCCAAAGCGCACCGTCGCGCCGCGCGCTGACGACTTTTGTGCGGGTGCGGATAATGGCACCCCGGTCGGCGGCGTCACGCGCGTTCAGCGCCACCAGGCGCGCGTCGTTGACCCAACCGTCCGAATACTCGAAAGCCTTGCGGAACAATGGCTTGAGCGGCTTGCCTGCCGGATCGCGGGCCATGTCCAGCGTCTTCGTCGCCGGCAGCAGCTTGCGCCCGCCGATATGATCGTAAAGGAACAATCCCAACCGGATCAGCCAGGCGGGCCTGAGGCCCTTGGCATAGGGCAGCACGAAGCGCATCGGCCAGATGATGTGCGGCGCGTTCTTCCACAGAACCTCGCGCTCCATCAGCGCTTCGCGCACCAGCCGGAATTCATAGAATTCGAGATAACGCAGGCCGCCATGGATGAGCTTGGTCGAACCGGAGGAGGTTCCGCTGGCGAGATCGTTCATTTCGGCAAGGTAAACTGAAAATCCGCGGCCAACGGCGTCGCGGGCTATGCCGCAGCCGTTGATGCCGCCGCCGATGACGAAAATGTCATGGATCGGATATGCGTCCAAAGATTCCTCCAACGATTTCGCATTGCACCATTTTTGTGTTTTACGAAACCGTGACGGAATTATTTCGAACTCAAAGCGAATGTCAAACGAAATATCGCAGTCGGCTGAGCAAGCCGTCGAGGCGTGCCTTATTCGAAAGCTGTCTCGATCAGCCGGACTTCGGTTTCCTCGCAAATCCTGCGAATCGACGGGATCTCGCAACGATCGGTGATGAAGGTATTCACCTGCGAAAGATGGCCAATCCGGACCGGCGCCGTGCGTTCGAATTTCGTCCGGTCGGAGACCAGGATGACGTGGCGGGCATTTGCGATGATGGCCTGCGCAACTTTCACCTCGCGGAAATCGAAGTCGAGCAGCGCGCCGTCATGGTCGATCGCCGAGGCGCCGATGACGGCGTAATCGACCTTGAACTGGCGGATGAAATCGACCGCCGCCTCGCCGACGATGCCGCCGTCGGAACCGCGCACAACGCCGCCGGCGATCACCACCTCGATCGTGGGGTAGATGCGCATCCTATTGGCAACATTGATATTATTGGTGATGACCATAAGCCCGTTATGGTCGAGCAGCGCCTTGCTGACGGCCTCGGTGGTGGTGCCGATATTGATGAACAGCGAGGCATTGTCAGGAATCAGCCGCGCCGCCGCGCTGCCGATCGCCTCCTTCTCGTCGGCGGCAATCTTGCGGCGTGCCTCGTACTCCATGTTCTCGATGCCGGACGGGAACAGCGCACCGCCATGGATACGGGTCAGCAGGCGCTGATCGCACAGATCGTTGAGGTCCTTGCGGATGGTCTGCGGCGTCACGTTGAAATGCGTCGCCAGGTCGTCGACCAGCACCCGGCCATGGTCTTTCGCCCTCTGGATGATCTCGGCATGGCGTGGCGAAAGAAACATTGCGCGTCCTCCATTTTCGTTTTTTCCCGTCTATATCGGAAAACGAAAGTGAAGAAAAGGTATAAGCCGGCTAACGAAAATCACCTGATTAAAAAAGGCAAACCAGTGTGGAACAGATCTGCTGCCTCAGGATACGCGCCGCGCAATCTCGGTTATGACGTCGAACGCCGCATCGACATCTGCCGCCGTCGACTCGAACTGCCCCGCCTGAAAGCGGATCGCCACGCGCCCATCTACCCGCGTTTGAGTCAGGTAAATGCGGCCGTCGGTGTTGATGGCGTCGACGAGGCGGAGGTTGTGCTCGTCAGGGTCGGCGCCTGCCACCGTGCGGTGCCGGAACGAGAACAGCGAAAGCATTGGCTCGCTGACGAGCTCGAAATCCTCTTCCCCGGCAAGGCGCGCGGCAAGCCCTGCGCTCCAGGCGACATGGTTGCGGATCATGGTGCGCAGGCCCTCGAGGCCATGGGCGCGCAGCAGGAACCAAAGTTTCAGGGCGCGGAAGCGGCGGCCGAGTGGCACCGACCATTCCGAATAGTTGATGATGCCGTCATGACCCAGCGTCTTCAGAAACTCCGGCTTGATGGCCAGCGTGCGCACCAGATCTTCCGGCTGGCGCACGAACTGGATCGAGCAATCGAACTGCGCGCCGAGCCACTTGTGCGGATTGAAGACGATGGAATCGGAGCCTTCGACGCCGGCCCAGAAATGCCGGTATTCCGGGCAGATCATCGCCGACCCTGCCCAGGCGGCGTCGACGTGGAGGTAAAGCCCGTGCCGCCGAGCGACCGCGGCCACCGCAGCGATGTCGTCCGTGCCGCCGGTGCTGGTGCCGCCGACGCAGGCGATGATGCCCGCAGGCAGCAGGCCGGCCTTGCGATCGGCAACGATCGCGGCCTCGAGCGCGGCCGTGTCCATGGCGCGAAAACGTCCGGCGACCGGGATGCGGACAAGGTTGTTCTCGCCGATGCCGGAGACCCAGATGGCGCGGTCGATCGAGGTATGGACCTGGTCGGAGGAATAGACGCGTAGCTTCGCCTGCCCGGCCAGCCCCTTTTTGTTGCCCTGCCAGTCGAGCGCCCGCTCGCGCATGGTGAGCACCGCCGCAAGCGTCGCCGAGGAAGCCGAATCCTGGATGACGCCGGAAAAGCCCACGGGCAGGCCGAGCGCCTGGCGCATCCAGTCGACAATGCGCGTTTCGAGTTCGGTCGCCGCCGGCGAGGTCTGCCACAGCATGCATTGCGCGGCCATCGCAGAGACCAGATATTCGGCCACCACCGAAACCGGCGCTGCATTGGCGGGAAAATAGGCGAAGAAGCGCGGATGCTGCCAATGCGTCATGCCCGGCACGATCTTTTCTTCGAAGTCGGCGAAGATCCTGTCCATCGGCTCCGGCATTTCCGGCGGCGACGCCTCGATGCTTCTGAAAATCTCGCCCGGCGCGATCGCCGGCCGCACCGGGCGGTCGCGCAGGTTGGCACGATAGTCGGCGCCCCAGTCGGCGGCGCGCCTCGACCAATCGCGGAATTCGTCGCTGTCCATATTTTCCCTCCCCAGCGGCCGTCGAAGATAGCGGCCGGTCGAACCGCTCTCGCAAAGCCCTATCCCGGAAAGTCCGGCAGATTTGAAAAAGCGATTTTCAGCGCGTTGGACCAGCCGTCCGATATGGTGCGGTAGTAAGGGTCATCATGGCCGATCCGTCGGTTCAGCCCCACCCTAAGCGCATCCTGTTCCAGGAACAGCAGATCGAGCGGCAGCCCGACCGAGAGGTTGGATTTCAGCGTCGAGTCGAACGACACCAGAAGCAGCTTCACCGTTTCGGCCAGGCTCATTGCCCGATCATAGGCACGGATGATGATCGGCTTGCCGTATTTCGTCTCGCCGATCTGGAAGAAAGGCGTGTCGTCGGTCGACTCTATGAAGTTGCCTTCCGGATAGATCATGAACAGTCTGGGCGGGCTGCCCTTGATCTGGCCGCCGAGGATGAAGGAGGCATTGAAGTAGGAATCCGCCTTGTCGCCATTCGGCGAGGCATGCTCTATTACTTCCTTCACTGTATCGCCGACCAGCCGCACCGTCTGGTACATGGAGGGAGTTTCGAGTAGCTTCGGATGACGGTCGCTGACCGCCTTGTTACGCTCGTCGAGCAGGCTGACAACGGCCTGCGTCGTGGCAAGGTTGCCCGCCGACATCAGCACGATGACGCGCTCGCCGGGCTGTTCCCACACATGCATCTTCTTGAAGGTCGAGATCGAATCCATGCCGGCATTGGTGCGCGTGTCCGACATGAACACGAGCCCGCTATCGATCTTGAGGCCGACGCAATAGGTCATGATTGCTCTTCTGCTAGCGATTCCGGCGCAGATTACTGCTCTACCGTAACGGTGACGGCAAGCTTCTCTTGTGCCTGCCCCAGCAGTATCCCCGACACCGGCGAGGCATCGCGATAGTCACGCCCCGTCGCCACCCGCACATAGCGTTCATCGGGAGAGATACCGTTCGCCGGGTCGAAGGCAACCCATCCGAGCCCCACGACATAGGCCTCGGCCCAGGCATGGCTTGCCGCCTGCTCGACGGCCGCATCCATCATCAGGTAGCCGCTGACATAGCGTGCGGGAAAGCCGAGGGCGGCGGCGGCGGCGATGAAGATGTGGGAGTGGTCCTGGCAGACGCCGGACTTCAATGCGAGCGCCTCCTCCGCCGGCGTCACGACGCTGGTCGCGCCCGGCCTGTAGGCGACGCGTTCACCGATAGCGCCCATCAGCCGATGCAGTCGCTCGATCTCGGTGCCCTGGCCCAGCGTGCCGGCCAGTTCACGTATGCCCTCGCCGGCGACGGTGAGCTGCGTCGGCTGTCCGAACAGCCAGAGCGGCGCAAAGCCCTGATGCGGACCCGTCACGCCCGCCGTGTCATGCGTGGTCACGTCTCCGGCTGCCTCGACGGTGATCGAATTCTGGCCGCTCTCGGCGCTCACCAGCCGCGTCTCGTTGCCGAAATGGTCGGTGAAGCGCACCTCCTCGCGCGCGCCTTCGACCTTGACCGCCCAGGAGCCGACGGTCTGCGTGCGCCCGCTGGAAGGCCAAAGGCGCAGCCGCTGCAGCAGATACTGCACCGGCTGATCGTAGCGGTACTCGGTACGATGGGTGATCTTGAGCCGCATAACGCTCGCCTCGGCTGTGCTCAATAGAACCGGTAGTCCTGGGCGATCTCGTCGCCCAGCCTGGTGTTGTCGCGAATGAACTCGGCCAGGAACTCGTGCAGGCCATGATCGAATATGTCCTTGATCGAACCCCTTTTGAGCAGCGCCTGGATCTTCTCGGCCGTGCCATGGCAAGCATGGCGTTCACCGTAATCGTCGGCGAGGAATTTCAAATGCTCGCCGAGGAAGCGGTAGCAGAAAGTCAGCGAGCGCGGCATGCGCACGTTGAGGATCAGATAGTCGGCGATATTCGTCGGCTTGTAGTCGGCTTCATAAACCCAGCGATAGGAACGGTGCGCCGACACCGAGCGCAGGATCGATTCCCACTGATAGTTGTCGAGCGTCGAGCCGACCCAGGACAGCGACGGCAGCAGCACATAATATTTCACGTCGAGGATGCGCGCCGTGTTGTCGGCGCGTTCGACATAGGTGCCGAGCTGCGAGAAATCGAAAATCTCGTTGCGCAGCATGGTGCCGTAGAATGAACCGCGGATCAGCGCCGTCTCGCGCTTGATTGCATCGAGCACCGTCGGCAGGTCGCGTTCGTCGATCGGCCTTGCCAGCATGCGCTTCAGCGACATCCATGCTTCGTTGATGCTTTCCCAGGTCTCGCGGGTCAGCGCCGTGCGCACCATGCGGGCATTGTTGCGCGCCGTCTCGATCGACGACATCGTGCTCGACGGGTTCGAGGTGTCGCGCAGCAAGAAGTCCGAGACGTTGGCGGCGGTATAGTCCTGGTACTTCTGGCTGAAGGCGATGTCCGAGCCGGCGCTGAGCAGGACCGAGTTCCATTCCTCCGAAGCGCTCTGGGTGCGCGTCAACGCCATGCGTAGGCCGGCATCGACCAGGCGCGCCATGTTTTCGGCCCGCTCGATATAGCGGTTCATCCAGTAGAGACCGTTTGCGGTGCGGCCCAAAAGCATATCAGCTTGCTCCGGTGTCGAGCGAATAGCGAATAGCGAGTAGCGAATAGGGAGAAAAAGACTTCATGACTTTTGCTGCAGGCTCCGGATCATCGAACGTAGCATCTTTCCTATTTCGTCAGTTTGGCCAAGCAAGCTGGCGACCTTCGCTTCGACCATCAGCCCAACCTCTCCGCACAGGATGAGATGTGTCTCCAACTCTTTCGGAGAGCCCTGCGCTACCCGAAGAAATTGAATGAACGCTCCCGTATTTTCTCTTCCGTGACCTTCCGCAACATTCGCTGCGATGGAAGCCGCCGAGCGTCTTATCTGAGAGGTTATTCCGTACGCTTCGCTGTTTGGAAAAGCTTTCGTGGCCGAATAGCAATCCACGGCCAACCTCAAAGCCGCCTTCCAAACAATCAGATCTCTGTAGGAATTGATTGCCGTCGTATCCCCCTTTTCCCTACTCGCTATTCGCTACTCTCTATTCGCTCTTAATCATCCAGCACCCACGTATCCTTCGTCCCGCCCCCCTGTGAGGAATTGACCACCAAGGACCCCTCCTTGAGCGCGACGCGCGTCAAGCCGCCGGGCACGATCTGGATACGATCCGAAACCAGCACGTACGGCCGAAGATCGACATGGCGCGGCGACAGGCCCTTTTCGGTCAGGATCGGGCAGGTCGACAGCGCCAGCGTCGGCTGGGCGATATAGTTCGAGGGCTTCGCCTGCAGCTTCTTGGCGAACGCCTCACATTCCTTCTTGGTCGCCGCCGGGCCGACCAGCATGCCGTAGCCGCCAGAGCCGTGCACTTCCTTGATCACGAGCTCGTGGATGTGCTCGAGCACATATTTGAGGCTGTCCGGTTCCGAGCAGCGCCAGGTCGGGATGTTGCCGAGGATCGCCTTGCGGCCGGTGTAGAACTCGACGATCTCCGGCATGTAGGAATAGATCGCCTTGTCGTCGGCGATGCCGGTTCCCGGCGCGTTGGCGATGGTGATGTTGCCTGCGCGATAGACATCCATGATGCCGGGCACGCCGAGCGCAGAATCCGGCCGGAAGGTCAGCGGATCGAGGAAGTTGTCGTCGACGCGCCGGTAGAGCACGTCGATCTGCTTGTAGCCTTCGGTCGTGCGCATCGCCACATGGCCGTCGACGACACGCAGGTCCTGCCCTTCGACGAGTTGCACGCCCATCTGGTCGGCAAGGAACGCATGCTCGAAATAGGCCGAGTTGTACGAACCCGGCGTCAGCACCGCGATCGTTGGCGCGCCCTTGCTGCTTTGCGGCCGCACCGCGGCCAGCGACTGGCGCAGGAGTTGTGGGTAGTTCTCGACCGGCCGAACCTTGATCTTCTGGAACAGCTCCGGAAAGAGCTGCATCATCGTCTCGCGGTTCTCCAGCATGTAGGAGACGCCCGACGGCGTGCGGGCATTGTCCTCCAGCACGTAGAACTCGTTCTCCGAGATGCGGACGATATCGACGCCGATAATGTGGGTGTAGACGCCGGCCGGCGGCCTGACCCCGATCATCTCGGGCAGGAAGGCCTCATTCCTGGCGATCAGATCCTTGGGTACCCGCCCGGCGCGCAGGATCTCCTGGCGATGATAGATGTCGTCGAGAAAGGCGTTCAGCGCCTGCACGCGCTGCTCGATGCCTTGCGTCAGCCGGCGCCATTCGTGGCCGGAGAGGATGCGCGGGACGATGTCGAAAGGGATCAGCCGCTCGGAAGCTTCCTGCTCGCCATAGACGGCAAAGGTAATGCCGGTCTTGCGGAAGACGCGCTCGGCATCCTGCATTTTCTGGGTAAGCCTGGCTGGGTCCTGCTCCTTCAGCCAGCGATCGTAAGCCTCATAAGGTCTTCTCAGTCCGGAAACTTCCGGAAGCATTTCGTCAAACGCTGCCAATCGCGTACTCCCCTCTGAGACCATTTCACTGGCCTCGCCGGAGAAAATCAAGCGCAATCGGTAATTTAGGAAGCCGCGATGGCCACTCTATGCAAATTGCCCAAAATCAAGGCACGGACAGCAAGGCTGGGTCAGCTCCTGCTTCCCGGCGGGGCACAGACAGGCCCGGTCAGAACGCCCGGAAGGTCACAATGGTGAAGGTGTCCTTGATTCCAGGCAGAATCTGCACCCGCTCGTTGACGAAATGGCCGACGTCTTCCTCGTCGTCGATATAGAATTTGGCAAGCAGGTCGTAATTGCCCGCGGTCGAGTAGATCTCGGAGGCGATCTCGGCATCGGCGAGCGCGCTGGCGACCTCATAGGATTTGCCCAGGTCGCACTTGATCTGCACGAAAAATGCCTTCATTGCCCGGTCCTGCCAGCCTGCTTCATGAATAAGCGGCCCTTGTGGCAGACTGCTGCCCGGCTTTCAAGCTTCCCGCGCCGCGCACCTCGAAGAGTACCTGATCCCGCTTCCCGACGCTGAAATGGTGAAATCTTCGCATCCCGGTGAAACCACGCCATGGCGCGATGCGTATGTTAGATTGCATTCGCCAAAGCGAATTCCGGGGAGGCAGGCCATGCGCCGCGCTTTGTTCGCAGTTGCTCTTGTTCCGATGTTGATAGCCTCGCTTGCTTTCGCCGGCGACGCCGAGATCAAGGCCGCGCAGACGGTCATCGACAGCCAGTTGAAGGCCTTCGTCGCCGATGACGGCGCCACCGCCTACAGCTTCGCCGCGCCGAACGTGAAGCAGATCTTTCCGACCGTCGACACCTTCATGAACATGGTGACGAATGGCTACGCGCCGGTGCGCAAGCCCCGATCCTATTCCTTCGGCAAGGTCGAGCAGACCGGACCCGGCTCGATCATCCAGCAGGTGCTGATCATCGGGCCCGACGGCAAGGATTATGAGGCGGTCTATACGCTGCAGCAACAAGCGGACGGCAGCTTCAAGATCACCGGCTGCAGCCTGCGCGCCTCGACTTCGGTCAGTACCTGAGCCCGACCGGCATGACCGCTCAATCTCGGCGGCTATACAGTGTCCAGCCCATACCGGAGAGGCCCCAGAAGGTCGAGGCTCCGGCTCGTTCGTAGGCAAGCGCGCAATCGAAATCCACGCGCTCCGGCTGTTTTTGGGTATCGCCTTCGAGAATCAGCCAGTCCGCGCGTCCGGCGCAAATCTTGTCCTGGGTGACGAGCGATGCCTGGCGGCCGATGCGCGCAGCGAAATAATCGACCACCATGCCGGTGCGGAAATCGGCGTTGGTGGCATATGTGGCGGCGCCGCTCTTTGTCATCTCGTCCACCATCCCGGAATAGGAACCGCGCCCATGCTCATAGAAATGGGCCAGCAACGCCGCGTTGCCGCCGGCCACAAGAACGAGCATCCCGGCGGCAAAAAGCCTTCTCTTACCGCCGGCGTCGAAGCCGCGTCCGATCAAGTCTCCGGCCCAAAGCAGCAACAAGGTTCCGCTGACAATGAAATAGCGCGGGAATTCAACATTCGGCAGATGCGCCGCCGCCATTATGGCGGGCAGCCCGACGACGCCGATGGCATAAAGGCTGGCCCGGCGATCGCGCGAGACGCCTGCATGTGCCAAGACCAGGATGCAGGTCACCGCGACCCACGTCCAGTCGCCGATCCAGTCCGGCAGGCCGAAAAGATAGCGGATCATTCCGCCATAACCGGCGGCGAATTTCTCGAGCGAGAAAGAGGAAAAACCGCCGATATTGAAGCTGAACCATCGTGCGCCTACAAGCATTGCCGCGGCAAGCGGAAGCACGGCAAGGAAAGCAGGCAGAAAGGCCTGGACGACCTCCTTGTTGACGACAATCAGACTGCGGCTGCCTCGCCAGCTCAGCCACGCCGTCCAGGCCGTTAGCACCACCACCGTTTCGACCATTGTCAGGTGGGAAAGGAAGCCAAGCAGAATTGCGACAGCAAGAGCGACGCCGTACGCACCCCGCTTGTCGAACCAGCGCTCCAGAAGAGCCACCGCAACGAGTGTGAACAGCGCCAGGCCGGCATAGCCACGTGCCTCCGAGCCGTAGTGAACCATCGGATAGCTCAACGCAAACAGCAGCGCCGACCCAATCATTGCCCAACGTCCGCGCGATATCGCCGCGGCTGCAATGACGGTGCATCCGCTGAGCGTTATTGAGAAGCCGCGCTGGACCAGCGGCGCGGCATCGGGCCCGACGACATACTGGTATATCGAGTTGAGAAAGTGGTTGTTGTCGTGGTTCACACGCCAGAATATCTGGTCGATCGAGGTCAGCGGCTTCAGCAGCGTGATGCTCCAGATCTCGTCGTGCCAGAGATCCCCGCGCGCGCCGAGCAGGCGCAAGATAAGGCCGACAAGCACGACCCCTGAAATTACAAGTAATAGACTGTAACTCCATTGCTGGGTCGCCGCAGAACCTGGCCGGTAAAAATTAGCGCTTGCTGCTTTATGGTCGACGATCGACGCGTCCATCTTTACCAAAGTCGTGCCGCCCCTTGCCTCGATATGGCAAGGCATACTTACTCTTGATCTGATTTATGAAAGGTTTTCCGACGGCTTCCTGATCAAAGGACCGGGATATCGCCCCGCGCCCAGCCTTCGGTAATCGCGGCGGCGCGCGCTTCGAAAGCCTGCGTCTCGATGGCTGTTCGGACGTCCTGCATCAGCCTCTGATAATAAGACAGGTTGTTCCAGGTGAGCAGCATGGCGCCGAGCGCTTCCTGCGAGCGCACCAGGTGATGCAGGTAGGCGCGCGAATAATCGCGCGCGGCCGGGCAGTCGCTTTCCTCGTCGAGCGGGCGCGGATCGTCGGCATGGCGGGCGTTCCTGAGATTGACCTTGCCGCGGCGCGTGTAGGCAAGGCCATGGCGGCCGGCGCGGGTCGGCATCACGCAGTCGAACATGTCGATGCCGCGCGCCACCGATTTCAGGATATCGTCCGGCGTGCCGACGCCCATCAGGTAGCGCGGTCTGTCGGCCGGCAGCTCCGGGCAAGTGATGTCGAGCATCTCCAGCATCACCGGCTGCGGCTCGCCGACCGCGAGCCCGCCAACCGCATAGCCTTTCAGATCCATCGCTTTCAGCGCCTGGGCGGAGCGCACGCGCAAGGCTGCGCTGTCGCCGCCCTGGACGATGCCGAACATCGCCTTGCCCGGCTGGTCGCCGAACGCCGCCTTGCAGCGCTCCGCCCAGCGCAGCGACAATTCCATGGCGCGCTCGATCTCCTCGGGCTTGGCCGGCAGCGCCGTGCATTCGTCGAGCTGCATCTGGATGTCGGAATCGAGCAGTCCCTGGATTTCGATCGATCGCTCCGGCGACATCTCGTAGGGCGCGCCGTCGATATGCGAGCGGAAGGTGACACCCTGTTCGGTCAGCTTCCTGAGCTTCGACAGCGACATGACCTGAAAGCCGCCGCTGTCGGTCAGGATCGGATGCGGCCACCGCGCGAACTCATGCAGGCCGCCGAGCCGGGCCACGCGCTCGGCGCCTGGTCGCAGCATCAGATGGTAGGTGTTGCCGAGGATGATGTCGGCGCCGACCCCGCGCACCTGGTCCATATACATGGTCTTGACGGTGCCGCCGGTGCCGACCGGCATGAAGGCCGGCGTGCGGATCTCGCCGCGCGGCATTGAGACCAGGCCGCGCCGCGCCTTGCCATCGGTGGCAAGCACCTGAAATGAAAAAGTGTCAGCCATTGAATTCCTTGTCGTGCTCCGGCGCGCCGGGCGCCTGCTCGTCGAGCGACTGCCGATAGCGGATGCAGCCGCGCATGAATTTCGGCCATGGCGGCACGGCGATCGCCGGCTCGGTCCTTTCCGGCAAAAGCTCCCAGAGGTCAGGATGATGCCAGCACAGATCATGCCCTGTCGCGTCGCGATGCGCGCGAATGCCGGCGCGCAGTTTCTTCACCTGCGCGATCAGCGTATCGCGGTCCATGCTGTCGAGGTCATCGTCCATTGCTCGTCTCCGTACGAAAAAGCAGGCTTGCGTCTCCATAGGAGTAGAACCTGTAGCGGTTCTCGATGGCATGCCCATAGGCCGAGCGCATCGCCTCCAGCCCGCTGAAGGCCGAGACCAGCATGAACAGCGTCGAGCGCGGCAGATGGAAATTGGTTATCAGTATATCGGCCGTACGGAAGCGATAGCCGGGCGTGATGAAGATGTCGGTTGGTCCGGACCAGGGCTCGATCCTGCCGTCGTCGCGCGCCGCGCTCTCCAAGAGCCGCAGCGATGTCGTGCCGACGCAGATGATCCGGCCTCCCCGCGCCTTGGCCGCGTTGAGCGCCGCCGCCGTCTCCGGGCTTACCGAGCCGGTCTCGGCATGCATCTTGTGGTCGGTCGTGTCGTCGGCCTTCACCGGTAAAAAGGTGCCGGCGCCGACATGCAGCGTGACGAAGCGGCGCTCGATGCCCTTGGCGTCGAGC